>NZ_JBEGIB010000003.1:0-5198 GCF_040676495.1 Bacillus sp. LBA3-1-1.1 | reverse complement strand
CACCAAGGCCAACACCATCATCAAGGCCAACATCACCACCAAGGCCAACACCATCATCAAGGTCAACACCACCAAGGCCAACACCATCATCAAGGTCAACACCATCACCAAGGGCAGCAACATCAACAAGGCCAACATCACCACCAAGGGCAGCAACATCATCAAGTACAGCAACATCAACAAGGGCAACAACAAATTTGGTACGGTGGAGGAGCTGGAACTGCAGCGGGAACAGCTGGAATTACGGCTGGAGCAGCGGGGCATGCTGGACACGTGGGACACTAATGAATTACATAAAAAATTCTCTTGTGCGCAAGGGGATTTTTTATTTTGAAGAAGAATATATTTGCATTTCGAAATGTGGTATTGAGTAGTAAAATACGAAGTTCATGAACTGTGAATGATAGTACGAAAAAACTGCTAAGAATATTCCTAGCAGCTGCTCTTATATTATTTTCCTGCGTTTGTTAATGCCTCTTGACGTTGACGTTCAATTTCAGCGCGAAGTTGTGGTTCTGGTGCTTCCCAGCCTTCTGGTTTTAAAATTTTGCCGTCGCCGTCGCGGAAGCGTGGTTTTCCGTCAGAGAATAATTTAGCCATATTCGCATTGTTTACAATTTCAAATCCTTTATCTGGACGTACACCCATTTCTGCAAAAGTTCCGAATGCGAAATAAATCAAATCAATCAATGCATCGTATTGGTCTTCTACAGTAGTTGCTTCTAGAAACTCTTCTAATTCTTCTTGCATAAAGCTTGCGCGAATTTTTGCGCGCTCTTCTGTTAGTTTTGTTGGAACATTTGTAACAGGGTGTCCGAATACTTCGTGCATTTTCGCAACAAGTTCGTATCCTTTATCTAAACCTTTTTCGTTTGTCATGTTGTTTCATCCTTTCTCATTTTGTGCCGAAGTTTATCCCGCATTAAAGGGCAGTAAGACTCCCACCTCAAAATTCGGCAAATGCGAGGAAGTGAGGTGGGAGGCCCGTAAAATCCCGATTGGTGCGGGCTAATAATCAGTGGGGAATGGACAAAACCCTCACTGATTAAAGTTTCACTTTATTGTAACATAAGGTGATTGGTTAATAAAAAGAACATCTTATGAGACATAAGATGTTCGCTCGTTATTCTTCTTTCTTTAATAAAATGGATAAAATGAGATCAATGCCAAACATTCCGATGAGTAGCATTGGTATAACGACAAGTAAATAACGAGTAAAAGAAACATTTTTTAAATATGTATGAGCAAATAAAAAGACGCCAAGAAATAAAATACCATTTAAAATAGGTTTTACTAATTTTTTAGACATAAGCTCCCCCGTAAATATCCCTTTTCTCTATTTAAAAATAAAAACTCCCCTCTCCGTTGTACCATGCCAGAGAGGGGAGTTCAATCATTAACTTATTCAATTACGCCAGAATTTGTAATATTGACAGTGTATTTCACCTTAATAGGAACATCTTTATACATTCTTCGCCACTCTTCTAATTTGAATGGACGGTAATGTTCTTTATACCTTGCGCCGAGACCGAGTGGATCCACATTTAAAGATTTGAACTGTTTAATTAATTTGTTAGCTGTTGCATCTAATTGTTTTTCAACTGACTTTTCTATTTTTTTTGTGTTCTTTTTATTTTCTAAGTTGAACTGTTTAGATAGTTCTTGAATGCGTGCTTCTAGTTTAACGTGTATGAAAAATGATGGTTTACCATCTTTAATACTTACTTGGTAAGTTGGGACGGATCGAATATTATTAATGATTGTGTATCCTGAGTTTGCTTTAAATTCATGTGAATCTAAGCGATGTTTTTCCAATAAACCTTTAAAGGCGAACATATCGTGATAGTTAATTTTCCCAACATATTTATCTCTTTTTAAAAGTCCGATACCAGTAATTCTTATTTTATCTTTATCTTTTTTGAGTATTGGTAAATAAGAATCTTGACCTTCACGATAATATCGATAGGCTCCTAAATGTAGATTGTCAGTAGGTAAAGGACCCGTTTTCATATTATGGTCTAACATTTTCTTTATATAAATTGCAACGTTAGATGATGTTGTATATTTACCTTTTAGTAAGTCTAGTCCTGTTCCCTCTAATAAACCGACATAAATAGAGTTCCCGATATTCACATCACGAATTAACGTGTCAAAGGAAGTTGACAACCCTTTTTTGGCGATTTTTGTAGTAAATAAAGCAAAACGCATTTGTCCACTTGCAAACGGCTGAGAGGATTCTAAAGATATATCGGCTTTTACTTGTTTTACTGCGTTTCCTACTCCTTCAAAGACTTGAACTTTATTACCTTTTTTCTGTATAGGACAAACGAATGTGACTTTTACTTTATTATCTTTTGCTGTATCAAAAACAGTCCCTTGAATGAGATTGACATCATCGATAATATTTTTTTGTAAGCAACCAGTTAGACTAAGGATGCTGATACAAGAAAGAAGCATTAATTTTCTTTTGATTTTTTCCATTTTCTTTTCACCCACACAATAATAAATAGAATTGGGATGTATATGTAAATAAGCCAAAAACTAATTCTTGACGCATTGCTAATAAAGTCATTAATATCATGTCTGTTTGTTAAAAGTTGTGAAACAATGAGGGTAATGAGCAAAAAAGTAATTAAAACACCTCTTTGTTTTACACGAAATATTTCGTGTGTTCCTCTTGTCGCTGCCCATAAAGGAAGAATGAAGCTCGTAACAATAACGAGAGCATAAGCTGAGATTGCAATGTACTCTAGCCTTTCTATGAAAGGAAGTTGGATAACCTGAGTCATAGAGAGCTGGGCCCAAATTGTTTTGGATAATTGTTTTTCGCTAAAGAATGTAAAAGCTAAGAGGGTGCTAAATAAATATAAAAGATTAGAGAATAGCGCACCGTATTGTGCAAATTTATGAGATTTCTTAGACTCTTTTACAAATGGATAAATCATAAGAAAAATTTCAAATCCGCTCATAGTATAGATTGATAATTGAGCTGCTTTTAAAATGTCTGAAAATGAATGTGAAAATACAGGGAGTAAATTAGACCAGTGAGTGTATTTTAAGATAAAAAGGCTAATGAAAAGATATCCGAGTGTCCCGCCGATAGAAATGACACAGATACCAGTAATAACACGAAAACCAGATGAGATAATATAATAACCGACTAAGCATAGAAAAGTTGTTAGCATCCAAATCGAAGCAGAAGGAAACATCCATACTTGAATAATTTCTACATATGTTCGAACGACAGAAATACTGACCATTAAAAAATACACCATAAAGATAATGTTAATCCCATTCCCAAGCCACTTTCCGAATGTTTGTTTATGCAAATCAATTAAATTGCCATCTATACCTTTTAGTGAGGAATACATCATCCATAGGAGAATATGAATGATGATTCCTGTGAGAAGGACACCTATCCAGCCATCGTATCCAGCTGCTTTCGCAATAATGCGGGCAAATCCGAGAACACCAGCACCAAATTGTGCACCGTGAATTAAGAAGAAGACGAAGATAGGTGATATTTGGTGTTCTGCTTTAATTTTACTCATCGATGCACCTCATTTCTTAATCATCAAAATCAGATGTATGTTTTGTTGAAATTCCGTTTGCTGATTTCTTAACATGCTGTGGTCTAGCTTGTACATCCCTTGTATCAATCATCGTTAATGGAAAACGAATCCAAGAGTCCTTTGCTGATTGTTGGCGTGTTGGATAAAACAGTGCGTACGGCTTACGTAAAGAAGTTAGTCTAAAAAGATGGGTAAATAAAAAGATAAATCCAAGAGAAATACCAAATAGACCACCTATTTCTGCAAATGCGAGAAATGGGAAACGTAGTAAACGAACGGCGTTACCCATTTTATAAATGGGTGTAATAAAGGAAGCTAACGCTGATAAGGCAACGATAATTAATAAAATGTTACTCGTTAACCCAGCTTGAACAGATGCTTGTCCAATTACGATACCACCTACAATACCGAGTGTTTGTCCTACTTTCATCGGTAACCTAGCCCCAGCTTCTCTTAATAAATCAATAACTAATTCCAAAAAGAGTGCTTCGATTAAAGGTGGGAATGGTACTTGTGCTCTTGATAAAATCAATGTTTCAAGCAAATCGCTTGGAATGAGTTCGTAATGATAACTTAAAACGGCAACATATAATGGGGCTGCACAAATTGAGAAAAGAACCGCGATAAGTCGTAAAATCCTTGAAAATGTAGCGTACAGCCAAGAGACGTTATAGTCTTCTGGTGAAATAAAGAAATCGAAATATGATACAGGAGTTAGTAGAACGTTTGGTGAACCGTCAACAAAAATTGCAATTTTTCCATCAATAAGTGCCTTTGTCACTCTATCAGTTCGTTCTGTATTGATATATAATGGAAAAATTGATTTTTCGCCCATTAACTCTTGAAGATAAGCACTATCATTAATTTGATCGTATTCAAGAGCTCGCAATGATTCTTCGAGAAAATCCACATTATCCTTTTCTGCAAGGTTGTCTAAATACATTATTACAACCTTTGTTTTCGAAAAGGAGCCAATTATCATTTCTTTTGTTTGTAATTCTAAAACAGGAAGGCGTTTACGGACTAAATTAATATTTGTATCAATAGCTTCTACAAAACCTTCTTGTGGACCGATAACTGTTGATTCATTTAATGGAGGGCTTGGTGCCCGGTAAGTATCAATTGCAATGTTTGCAAGCATACACTTTTGATCTTGCTGGTTCAATTGAATAATTGCATGTCCTTTTAAAACCATGTCCTCAATTTTTTGTAAGTCGTTCGTAATTGTAATACCGCTCATTGGCATATGTTCTTTTAGCTCCTCAAGAGAAGAACAAGAGCGTTCTAAAAGTGTAGGCATTAAATACTTTTGAAGCTTTTCTCCATCAAGTGAAGGACGGTAGTAAGAAATCCAATAAGGCATCGTTTCATCAGCAGATGTATGATAATTAACAAAGTCACTAGACATTTTTAGTTTTGCTATTAAGTCTTGTAGAGAATGAATATGGTCCTTTTCTGGTTTGCTAAAGTCATAAATGCTGTTACTTCCAGAATTCTGCTTCCTGCCTTGAGAAGAATCCTCTTGTGTAGACTGTTGCTGTTTGCCTTGAGAAGAATCCTCTTGTTTCGATTGTTGCTGTTTGCCTTGAGAAGAATCCTCTTGTGTAGACTGTTGCTGTTTGCCTT
>NZ_JBEGIB010000002.1:0-254844 GCF_040676495.1 Bacillus sp. LBA3-1-1.1 | reverse complement strand
CAGGTTTGTCCTGTTTATCAGGTTTGTCCTGTTTATCAGGTTTGTCCTGTTTATCAGGTTTGTCCTGTTTATCTTGTTTGTCCTGTTTATCTTGCTTGCCTTGTTTATCTTGCTTGTCTTGTTTATCTTGTTTGTCTTGGTTGTCGTGCGTATCTTCAGTGTCCTGTTTGTCTAGTTTATACGTGTCTGAATTTAATTCAGAACCCTCTTCACGTTTATACCATTTATTTTGAAACTGTATTCTATAAATCTTCATTCTATTCTTTTTTCGATGCTTTGGCATTGGAATCCCCTTTCAAAATACTTTATTTTATTCTATTCTATGTAATTTAATAGAGTGTGACTGGACAATAGCTAGACGAGTGTCTTGAATAGGTATTTGTTTTTGATTTGAGTCGAAATATTATTTTTTTCGCTATTATATTTTCACGTTTTAAAAAAATTTAGTGTTTTTTTGTTTTAAATACAACTAGACAACTAAACACTAATCTATTTTCATACAGTTATGTGTTAAAAGCGTGTTGTTTTATAACACACTGTGTATTTTTTGAGTGACACACTAATTGAAAGCGTTAACACACAAAGAAAACAATCGAAAAAGTGCTGATTTTAGTGGTTTTAAAAAGTTGGCACGCTAATTGCATTAATAAATAGCGTAAAGAAAAATAAATAAACATAAATTTTTTATACTACACAAGGGGGATTTTCAAATGAATATTTTATTATGTTGCTCAGCAGGGATGTCTACAAGTTTACTAGTTACAAAAATGGAAGCGGCTGCGAAAGCTCGCGGTCTAGAAGGAAAGATTTGGGCTGTATCTGGGGATGCAGTAAAAAACAATATCGATCAAGCAGATGTACTATTATTAGGACCACAAGTTCGTTACATGCTTTCTTCAATGAAAACGCTTGCTGATGAGAAAAATGTTGGGATCGATGTTATTAACCCAATGCACTACGGCATGATGAATGGAGAAGCAGTTTTAGATCACGCACTAACACTTAAAAAATAATTAGGGGGGAAGCGAAATGCAAAAATTTATTGCATTTATGGAGAAATATTTAGTTCCAGTCGCAGGAAGAATCGGGTCGCAGCGCCATTTAGTTGCAATCCGCGATGGTTTTATCGCAGTTATGCCTCTTATTTTAGTGGGATCGTTTGCAGTACTTATAAATAATCTACCGGTTGATGCATTCCAAAAACTTATGAAGGGTGCATTTGGGGATGTTTGGAAAGATATCGGCGGTGGTATGTGGACAGGGTCCTTTGCAATATTAGCTCTCATAGCCGCAGTTGGGATAAGTTATAATTTAGCGAAATCTTACGGTGTAGACGCGTTGTCAGCAGCAATTATTACATTCGGTGCATTAATTATTATATCTCCGACAACGCCAAAAGAAGGCGGTATTGATTTAGCTTGGACAGGATCACAAGGTTTATTCGTTTCTATAATTGTAGCTCTTCTTGTAACGGAGGTATTTCGATTCTTTGTTCAAAGGGATATTACAATTAAGATGCCAGACGGTGTTCCACCAGCAGTAATGAAATCTTTTGCAGCATTAGTTCCAGCATTTGTTATTTTAATCGCAACAGCAAGTATTCAATTAGCAGTGAAATTAGCAGGAACAAGTATTCATAAATTCGTATTTGAAACAATTCAATTACCATTACAAGGTTTAGCAGGTACGTTACCAAGTGCAATTATTATCGCATTACTTATTCACGTATTATGGTTCTTCGGATTACATGGTCCTAATATTATCGGGGGTATTATCGACCCAATCTATTTACCAGCACTAGAAAAGAACATTAAATTATTTAACGATGGTATGTCTGCATATGATGTACCACACATTTTCACAAAGCCATTCTTTGATGTATATGTATACATCGGTGGATCAGGTGCGACATTAGCATTCCTAGTAGCAGTAATGCTTGTTGCAAAAAGTGCACAGCTTCGCGGTGTAGGTCGCGTATCTATTGGTCCTGGTTTCTTCAATATTAACGAACCAGTTATTTTCGGTACACCAATTGTATTAAATCCAGCGTTAATTATTCCATTCGTACTTACACCAGTTGTATTAGTAATTACTTCTTATACAGCGATTTCTTTAGGATGGGTGCCAAAAACAGTTGCTTTAGTTCCATGGACAATGCCACCAATCTTTAGTGGTTATCTTGTAGCGGGCGGAAGCATTGCTGGTGCTGTACTACAGCTAGTAAACTTTGCAATCGCAGTAGTAATTTACTATCCATTCGTATTAATGTGTGATCGTACGTATGTACAAGCTGCAAAAGCTGAAACAAAAGGAAATGACAATTCAGTATCACTTTAAAAAGTATTGTTCTGACGAGTTTTTATAGCTCGTCAGAACAACTAACTTTTATATCATGTTCAAAAAGATGAAACCCATCTACAAGAACACCAAACTATCATTAATAAAATAATAATTTAATAGAAATGTTCAAACTGAAGGGGTATTTAAATCGGTTGAACCATAATAGAGAGGGCGGTAATAATGATGACTACAGCAGAACAAATTCCATTCCAATTGATTTTAAATAGTGGTAATGCACGAAGCTTTGCAATGGAGGCACTTCAATTTGCCAAACAGGGGAAAATGGCAGAAGCTGATGAAGCGATGGTAAAGGCGAAAGAAGCGATTAATGAAGCGCATCATTTCCAAACAGAGCTCATACAATCAGAAGCAAGAGGAGAAAAAACAGAGATTAGTGTTCTTTTAATTCATGCGCAAGATCATTTAATGAATTCTATTACAGTAAAAGAATTAGCGGCAGAATTTATTGACCTTTATAAAAAGCTAGAAGCGAAAGGGGAATAAAGCATGACTGGAATTAAAATTGCTACAATCGGCGGTGGATCTAGTTATACACCAGAGTTAATTGAAGGATTTATTAAACGTTATGATGAGCTTCCTGTTCGTGAAATTTGGTTAGTAGATATTGAGGCAGGAAAAGAAAAGTTAGAAATCGTTGGTAACTTAGCGAAACGTATGGTGAAAAAATCAGGTTTGCCAATTGATATTCATTTAACACTTGATCGCCGTGAGGCATTAAAGGGTGCTGACTTCGTAACAACACAGCTTCGCGTTGGTTTATTAGAAGCTCGTGCAAAAGATGAAGCAATTCCATTAAAATATGATGTAATCGGTCAGGAAACGAATGGTCCTGGTGGTTTATTTAAAGCGCTGAGAACGATTCCTGTTATTTTAGATATTTGTAAGGACATGGAGGAACTTTGTCCAAATGCATGGCTTATTAACTTCGCAAACCCAGCAGGTATGGTAACAGAAGCTGTACTTCGCTACACGAACATTCAAAGAGTAGTTGGTCTATGTAACGTTCCAATCGGAATTCGTATGGGTCTTGCAAGATTACTTGAAGTAGATGCAAGCCGTGTCCACGTTGATTTCGCTGGCTTAAATCATATGGTATACGGATTAGATGTATACTTAGATGGAGTAAGCGTAATGGATCGAGTACTAGAACTTGTAACAGATCCAGAAAAGCAAATCACAATGGAAAATATCGCTGCGCTTAACTGGGAGCCAGACTTTATTCGCGGTCTTCGTGCAATTCCATGTCCATACCATCGTTACTACTACAAAACACGTGAAATGTTAGAAGAAGAGAAAGAAGCTTCGATTGAAAAAGGTACACGTGCAGAAGTAGTAAAACAATTAGAAGATGATTTATTCGAGTTATATAAAGACCCGAATTTAGATATTAAGCCACCACAATTAGAAAAACGTGGCGGAGCTTATTATAGTGACGCAGCATGTAGCTTAATTACGTCTATTTACAATAATAAAGGTGATATCCAGCCTGTTAATACACGAAACAACGGAACAATTGCAAGCTTGCCACATGATTCAGCAGTTGAAGTGAACTGTATTATTACGAAAGAAGGTCCAAAACCAATTGCGGTTGGAGATCTTCCAGTACCGGTTCGCGGTTTAGTACAGCAAATTAAATCATTTGAGCGCACAACAATTGAAGCTGCTGTTACAGGGGATTATCATAAGGCGCTGCTTGCTATGACAATTAATCCACTTGTACCATCAGATAAAGTTGCAAAACAAATTTTAGATGAAATGTTGGAAGCACATAAAGAACATCTTCCACAATTCTTTAAGAAGATAGAGAAATAAAAAGCGGCGCTATTTAGCCCGCTTTTTTTATTCTAGTAGGAGGTATTACGATGATTAAGCTAATTGTAAATGCAGATGATTTCGGTCTTACAGAAGGTACAAATTACGGAATTATTGATGGACATAAAAACGGGCTTGTAAATTCAACGACGATGATGATGAATATGCCAGGGACAGAGCATGCTGTAAGCTTAGCGAAAGAGTATAAAACGTTAGGGGTAGGAGTGCATCTCGTATTAACAGCAGGAGAACCGCTACTTACAGATGTACCATCACTTGTGGGTAGCGACGGGGCATTTCATAAACAAAGCATCGTATGGGGAGGAAATATAAATCCAGAAGAGGTAGAAAGAGAATGGACGGCTCAAATTGAGAAGTTTTTATCTTACGGATTAACACCGACTCATTTAGATAGTCATCATCATGTACATGGGTTAAAGGTTTTACATGATGTGCTTGAGAGATTAGGAAGTAAGTATAATGTTCCGATTCGTCGTTGTGAGGAAGATAGAGCTGTGCGCCCATTTTCAGATGTGTTTTACAGTGATTTTTATGCTGACGGTGTGACGGAAAATTATTTTGTGAAGTTAAAGGAAAGAGTGCAGGACGAGCAAACGGTAGAAATTATGGTGCATCCAGCTTATATTGACCCAGAGCTTGTGAAACGTTCTTCTTACGTAATGGATCGTGTGAAAGAATTGCGTATTTTAACAGAGAGCGAATTGCCTGAAGGAATAGAGCTTGTGAAGTTTTAATAGAAAAACGACGGCTACATAATGCCGTCGTTTTTTTAGGTTTACAAAATGGATAGAACATATCCACCAAAGGCTCCGAGTATAACGATAACCCAAGGTGGTGTTTTCCAAAAAGCGAGTAAGCAAAATAGAAGAGAAGCAAAAACGAAATCTACAGAATTCATAATTGTACTCGTCCAAATTGGATCATAAAAAGCTGCTAGTAAAATACCGACAACGGCTGCATTCACCCCAAGTAGTGCGCCTTGTATGTAGGATACTTTCCTTACACTGTCCCAAAATGGTAAGACGCCAATAACGAGCAGGAAGGCAGGAAGAAAGATCGCGATTGTTGCAACAACTGCTCCGGCGGTTCCATTTAACATTGCTCCTATATAAGAAGCGAATGTAAATAGTGGGCCTGGTACTGCTTGTGTTAATCCGTATCCAGCTAGGAACTGTTCTTTTGTCATCATTCCGTTTTGTACGAACTCACCTTCAAGAAGGGGAAGTACGACGTGGCCGCCTCCAAATACAAGTGCACCAGAGCGATAGAAACTATCAAATAAAGCGATGTAATAAGAGAACGGTCTTAATATTGGTAGCAGTAGTAACAGCCCGAAGAATAAGACGAGACAAGAAATGGCTATCCTTTTTGAAATGGGTACTTTTATATTTTGAGATTGGCTAATTGGTTGATTACGATATGAAAACCAGCCGATAAAGCCAGATATTATAATGAGAATGACCTGTGTCCAGCTACTTGGCCATAATAAGGCAATTGCGGCAGTTACAATCGCGATTGTTGCACGGTTTCGGTCCGGTGTTAACTTTTGAGCCATTCCCCATATAGCATGAGCGACAATGGCGACTGCTACAAGTTTTAGTCCATGAATCCAGCCAGTACCTCCAAGATCGAACTGATTAAGGAATGAGGCGAAGAAAACCAAAACAAGCACAGAAGGTAGAGTGAATCCAATCCATGAAATAATAGCTCCTAATAATCCACCTCTTAATAATCCACCCCCCATACCGACTTGACTGCTAGCAGGACCCGGAAGGAATTGACATAGTGCTACTAAATCTCCATAGCTTCGTTCATCCATCCATTTTCTCTTTTGCACGTATTCATGATGGAAATACCCAAGATGGGCGACAGGGCCTCCAAACGAAGTGAGTCCTAATTTAAATGAGACGAGAAAAATCTCTAATAATGTGTGAAAAGTGTATTTGTTATTTTCCAAAACAACCTCCTATAATGCTTTTCTATGTGCATTATACAAGAGGTAGTAAAGCAAAAGGAACGATTCTAATGTAAAGATTGTGTGAATCTTTTCTTCGTAATTAAAACTTGAAAAAGTCATAAATGATTATGTATAAACCATAAAGTAGTAGAAGTAGTGCTGGGAAATTTATATAAGGAGAATGCCCGTATGACAACACATTTCTTTGCTAGGTTAATAGGGAAGAGGGAAATACCTCCTGTAAATACAGAAGCTTATGGTGTAACAGAGTTTATTTTTAGTGAGGATTTAAAGAAGTTGCAATATCGGGTCATATTGAAAAATATCGAAAAAGTTACATCATGCCAAATTCATTTAGGGAAATCGGATCAAATTGGTCCTGTTGTTTTAAATTTGTTTGGTCCGCTAAAGCAAGGTATTAGTGTAAATGAAGGAGTCGTGACCGGTGTAGTCAATGTGGAGGATTTTGAAGGGCCTTTACAGGGGAGAGCGTTTGATAGCTTACTTCAAGAAATGATTCAGGCGAATGTATATGTAAATGTTTATACGAAGTCCAATAAGAAGGGCGAAATCAGGGGGAGAATAAGGAAAGTAAAGAAGTAAACGAAAAGGCTGTCCCAAAAAATTGGAACAGCCTTTTTTATTATACTGGTTGCCGTTTTTGTGAAGTATTGTCGGTAAGTCGATATATTTAAAAAGTCGCCGATATAAGTTCACTTACTACGCACTAGGTACTACTCGAAAATATCGCCTAGATCAATTTTTTACAGGTTGATTTTTGATGAAGAAGTCCATTACATAAAATACTTCGTCATCTGGTATTTGTATTTCAAATGTATTTTCAATAGGTTGCAATGCTTTTTTTACTTTCATATACATCCAGTACTCATCTTGTCTTCGTTTCTCTTTATCAGGATGAGGGAGGAGACTTTCGCCTTTTTGAAGACGGTCAACCATGCAGCTCATATGCAAAATCACACCCATTAAACTGTCAGGAGTTAGCTGTAAAGAAATTAATTCTTGAATTGTATTTAACGCATAACGAATTGTTTTAATAAGTAATGCCCCGTCGTTACGCTGCATTTGTTGTTCAAGAATATCAGCCATTTTTACATATGTTTCTTCATACGTAATTAATTCTTGAATTGGCTGAATCGCTGTGTAGTTCACAATATCTTGGAAGTGGTATGTTAAGCATGGTACTTGCACATCGAAATTCGTGACGATACAAATGATATTACGCTCTTTTTTTATGTTCTCGATCATTTTTGTTAAATCTTTTTCGTGAACGATGCTAATCGGAATAACTTCAATTAAGTCTTTATCAAAGCGTAAATAGTTCTCTAACATTTTTTGAATTGCTAAAGCACTTCCTTCGCCAGTTAAGCAAGCTGTTAAAATAATAGATTTCATTGGTGACAGCGGCTTTTTCTTTTCTTCTTGTACATTTAAGTAGAACGGCGTTAAGTTCTTCACTGTTTCATATAGTGCATCTAATGAGTAGCCAAGCTGAGCTTTTCGAGCTGCCTCTAGTGCGTGTGGTGTGCTCGTCATGGAAAGAACACGTACAGGAATTTTGAATTCAGTTTCTAATATATCACCAATATAAGCGAGAGATCCCATATCAACAAGTAAGAGAAGCCCGTTTACATTTTGAAGTGTTTTCATATACACCTTAACACGCTCTAAGAAATCTTTCGGTGATTCATGCAAGGGCATATCGATACCAGTTACTTCATCAATACCGAGAAGTTCGTTTGCGACGTTTGCCATTTCTGTTGCGATGCCATTACCGTGTGCTAATATTAATACTTTTACTTCTGTTTGTGAGGCAGGAATTGGATCAACAACGAAGAACATTGTTAAGAAGCCTGCTTCATCAATAGGCATTGTTATTTGTAATTCTTCTTCTAACAGTTGAATACATTGCATAGCTACGGAAAAAGCTTCTTTATATTTCGTACGAATTAGATTTAATTGTGGGTGGTGAATTTGTTTCCCGCCCTGTAAGCGTTGTAGAGTTGTCTGTACATGTAAACTTAAAGCAAGAAACACTTTTTCATCAAAAGTTTTAGATAAATGTTTTTCAGCGAGCTCCGCAATTTTTTCACATACGGAAACGATATTACGATCCACAATTTTAAAAACATTTTCATGACTTGTTTTTTTAGACATTTGGTTAAAATATTGAACGAAAAAGCTTTGAATATCATTTTCTATTAGTAATTCTAATTCTTCCTCTTCAATGCCGCGTGCTTGAAGTTCTTCATATTTATAATCAATATAATCGTAAATAGAAGAACGTTTTTCATCTTCTGTTTTATGCTTGCTCCAGCCTTCATCACCTGTAAATACAAATGTTTCATTTGGTATTTGGTATAGGTGACGGCTCTTTCTTTCGATAAACAGTCCTTCTTTCATATACCAAGGTAAATCTGTACTTGAAACACCGACAGAATCACGTTTTTTTGTTACGAAATCAGAATAAGCTTTCGCGCAGGCAATTTGTACATCTGTTTTCAATTGACCAATGTTATTTGGGCAATTGTAAAAGACGAAGGATCGCATTGCGTTTGGACTAACATGAATCTCTTTTCGTAGTCGAATCGCTTCATTTGTGAAAAATAGTTGCAACAAAGCAAAGCGTTCTTTATGCGTTCGCTCACGAAGAGGTGGAAGCGTAACGGTCATTGGAATACGTCTTGTAAATGTTTTTAATAAAAATGAGTTTGGTTCTTCTGTTGTTGCAGTAATAATTAATACTTGTGCCTTACGTTCATTTTCTGTTTCTCCAAGGCGGCGATATACTCCGCGATCAATAAATGTGAAGAGCATTTCTTGTCCTTCTGGAGGAAGACGATGTACTTCATCTAAGAAAAGGATTCCTTCATGGGCTTTTTCAATTAAACCTTTTTGATCACTGGCACCTGTGTAAGCTCCTTTTTTTATCCCAAATAACTGTCCAAGTAGTAGTTGTGGATTGTTTGCATAATCAGCACAGTTAAAGACGATAAAAGGTGCATCTTTTGGAAGTTGTTCCACTTCAATTGCATATTCGTGCATTAAAGAAGCGAACATCGATTTTCCGACACCTGTTTCTCCAAGTAGTAAAGTATGCATACCGTTTGGAGGGTAGAGAATAGAAGCTTTTGCTTTTTCAATTGCAATTTTTAGGCTTGTATTTTCAATTGCAAATGTATCTAATGAAGTACCCTTTGTTGAATGCGTTTCCAATGAAGTGTTCGTTTCTATATAAAAACGGACAGGACGTGTACTCGTTTTTAATAAACGATCATCTTTCACGAGCTTGTTTAAGTCGCTACTAACATTTGCACGGTCTAACTGTAGAAGTGTAGCGAGTTCTGATGCTGTTACACCTTCTGTATAATTCCCTTTTTGTATTGCGTTAAAAATGAGATCTATTCGTTTCATTTCTATTCACCTCGAAACTTCATCACTATTTAAAATTTTACACAAAAATGGGAAGTGTGGGAAGAGAAAAATAAAACAGCTTTAGTATATAGGCACTAAAGCTGTTACAATCTTGTGTCTTTCCAAAAATTCACTTCGAGATGGGAAGATGGATTGTAGGGAAGTAGTTTGTATCCTTGTGATTGCAAATAATCAATTACTTTTGGGAGTATTTGCACTGTGACACTAGAATCATGCATTAAAATAACCTCTACTTGTTCATCGCTTTGATTTCGCACTCTTTCTAGTATTGCGGAAGGATTATCATAGCTTTTCCAGTCATATGTATCAATTGTCCAATCCCACATTTTATACTGGGAAGATACGAGTGCATCGCGGTAATTCTTTTTTAAATAAGGCATGCTACCATATGGGACACGAACGAGATGTGTATTTAGATGTGTAACTTGCTGGACAATATTTTGAGTTTGTTCCATTTCTTCAATTAAAATTGATGGATCGCCAGTATAAAGACGTTTTACATCATGTGACATGCTATGGAGGCCAATATAATGTCCATCTTTAATCAATCGCTCCATCGTTTTTTTATAATGTGGCACTTTTCCGCCGATAACGAAGAAAGTTGCTTTCCCGTTCTTCTCTTTTAAAATATTTAAAATTTGTGGTGTGTATTTATTCGGCCCGTCATCAAATGTTAAGTACGCAATTTTTTTTGTAGGAGAGGTAGTTTGAGTGCTTTGTTGATCTTCTGCTTGAATGTCTGCAGTTGCTTCTGTATTAGATGATGCGTACATAGTAATAGTTAAAAATAAAATTATACATTGAAGTAATCGCTTGATCATAACATTCACCCTCAGTTTGACAATCAAGATGTAAAAATGAAAATTTGATACTTTTTTCGTTATACGTATATCTTTCTCCAATAGAGGCACTCTCAAACAATCTATATTTTGGAAATGGGGAATGAGGATTAAAAAATAAAAATAGCATCCTCTTATGAAAAAGAGGATGCTATTTGAATATTTCATAAAAGTAAAGGCTATACTACAATTAGTCTTCGCGTTTTTTCACTTTTTTATAGAAGGAAATAATTGGTTTGTAACGTTCGTGTACAAGACCGATTACTTCAGCAATAATTTCTGTAAAGAAGATTAAAACGAAAAGAAGAATAATGGATAACCATAATGTCGCACTACTGAAAATGATTGCATTTACGCTAAAGAAAATACCAAGTGCGTAAATAATTAGTACCGTTTTACGATGAGAGAATCCCATTGCAAGCAAACGGTGATGTAAATGCGACTTATCTGGTGCTGAAATAGGCTTTTTATTTACGATACGGCGGATAATTGCAAACGTCGTATCAAATATAGGTACACCTAAAATAATAATTGGAACGATAAAGCTGAATAACGTTACGCTTTTGTATAATCCAAGTAACGATATAACAGAAATACAGTATCCTAAAAATAGTGCGCCTGTATCTCCCATGAAGATTTTTGCAGGATGGAAGTTGTAGAATAAAAATCCAATTGTACTTGCTAATGTAATCAGTGCTAGAGGTAATATAATAGCTGCTCCAGTACCCCATGGGCTAGTGAAGGCCATATATGCTAGCGTTGCAAGTACGATAGATGAAATCCCTGCGGATAATCCATCTAATCCATCAATTAAGTTGATGGCATTTGTAATACCGACAATCCAAAATACTGTAATTGGATAAGCAAGCCACCCGAGTTCAGTATCTCCAAGAATTGGAATATATAATACTTGCACTAATAATCCACTTTTTACAATCATGATGGCAACTAATAGTTGTCCACCGAATTTTACCTTCGCAGATAGTTCGTACATATCATCTAAAATCCCGATGATAACAATAATGATAGCACCTAAAGTTATCGATAGCATTCTTTGTTCGTACAATCCACCGACAACAAATCCTACAGCTACACCGATAAAAATTGCTAACCCGCCAAGACGAGGCATAATTTTTTGGTGTACTTTACGTGCGTTTGGTTTATCTGTTGCTCCTATTTTGAAAGCTAATTTAATAACTAAAGGAGTAACGACGAGTACAGTGATGAAAGATGCCAAAATGGCATAAATCACTTGTGAGTCCATTAATACCCCACCTTTTATAGTTTAACGTAATTTTTCTAATTGTATTTATCTGAAAATTATGATGTTTATTTACAGGCTCATAACATATGGTATCACAAAAAGATTAGAATTCAATCTTTTTTTCGTTTAGCTGTAAATGGCAGTGCATAGAATATATGACAATTGTATATAGAATGTTGAATCGTTTGAGAAGGTTGTTGATATTGCGACTTGAAATATGACAGTGTATCTGCCTCGTCTATAACAAGTATTTTATTATAAGTGTTGCACGTAAAAATGAGTAAGTTCCGTGTTAAAATGTGGGAATTTACATTTTATATATATTGCATCATTTAACTTTACAAAATCTTAAAAATGAATAAAAAGACAATTCATATAATAAATAAGAAAAAAAGTTTTCTTATTTTGGGTGCGAGAGGGGGAAGCACAGGGGTGATTCTATGTATTCGTATATTTTCTTATGTATATTCCTGTGCGAAAGGAAAATGAAAATTACGATAATAGGTACCGGATATGTTGGATTGATTACAGGAGTAGGATTGGCGAAATTGGGACATTTAGTCACATGTTTTGATATAAATAGTGAAAAAATTGAACGGATCAAACAAGGCGAGTTACCTATTTATGAATGTGGATTAAATGAATTAATAACTGAAGAGTATGAGAACAATCATTTAACTTTTACAGCAAGCAGACTAACTGCATTTAATGATGTAGAGTTTATATTTATTGCAGTTGGAACGCCATCTTTATTAGATGGAACAGCAGATTTAACGTATATTCGTAGTGCTTGTGATGATATTGGAGCATATGTGAATAACGATATTATTGTTGTTACGAAAAGTACGGTTCCAGTAGGTACAAATGATGTGATGAGGGAATGGATTGAGGAGAAACTACAAGGTAGACACGAATTACATATCGTATCGAATCCAGAATTTTTAAGGGAAGGTTCTGGTATTTATGATTTTTTTCATGGTGATCGCATTGTAATTGGAGCATGTAGTGAGGAAGCAGCGAGGAAAGTAGAGAATTTGTACAGTAAATTAAGCTTACAAACGTATATTACAGATATTCGAAGTGCTGAGATGATTAAATATGCATCTAATGCTTTTTTGGCTACGAAGATTAGTTTTATCAATGAGATTTCCAATATATGTGAGCAAGTGGGTGCAGATATAGTAGATGTATCTACAGGGATGGGGATGGATAAGAGAATTGGTGCATCTTTTTTAAATGCAGGCATTGGATATGGAGGGTCTTGTTTTCCGAAAGATACGAAAGCACTTGTGCAAATTGCAGGGAATGTTTCTCATGATTTTCGCTTGTTGAAAGCAGTCATTGAAGTGAATAATAAACAACAGTTGCTGTTAATAGAAAAAGCGAAGAAGATGATAAATATGAAGAAGAAGCGGATTGCAGTTCTTGGTGCAGCGTTCAAACCGAATACTGACGATATTAGGGAAGCACCCTCTCTTATTATAATACGAGAATTAATTAATATAGGTGCAGATGTGGTTGTATATGACCCGCAGGCTATTCAAAATGTAAAAAGTATGTTTGGAAATGCTATACGATACGCTGAGTGTATAGACGAATCGATTAGAGCGGCAAATGCAGTTTTTATCGTAACAGAATGGGAATCAATTCGAAATTATCCGCTAGAGAAGTATGTACAGCTTATGAGGGAACCTATTCTATTTGATGGGAGAAATTGTTATACTAATGAGGATGCCGAGAAGCAGGGGTTAGATTATTACTCAGTTGGGCGAAAAGGCGTCTGTAATAGTAATGTTTCTCAGGTACGTTAAAAAGTGTATTTTCACATGCATATTTTTATATGCGATAATAGAAGTTGTAACTAGTGAAAGAAAAGAGGCAATGAAATGACTGAACGTTTAAAAGTAATGACAATTTTCGGGACACGACCAGAAGCAATTAAAATGGCACCTCTTGTATTAGAGTTGCAAAAGCACCCAGAAAAAATTGAATCGATTGTGACTGTAACAGCACAACACCGTCAAATGTTAGATCAAGTATTAAATATCTTTGGAATTACGCCAGATTTCGATTTGAATATTATGAAAGATCGTCAAACGTTAATTGATATTACAACACGTGGTTTAGAAGGTTTAGATAAAGTAATGAAAGAAGCGAAGCCTAATATCGTACTTGTGCATGGTGATACAACGACGACATTTATTGCAAGCTTAGCTGCTTTCTATAATCAAATTCCAGTAGGACATGTTGAAGCAGGACTTCGTACATGGGATAAGTATTCTCCATATCCAGAAGAGATGAATCGCCAACTAACAGGTGTAATGGCGGATCTTCATTTCTCACCTACAACAAAATCAGCAACGAACTTACAAAAAGAAAATAAAGATGAGTCACGTATTTTCGTAACAGGAAATACAGCGATCGATGCACTGAAGACGACTGTAAAAGAAACTTATAGCCATCCGGTGTTAGAGAAACTTGGAAATGATCGTCTTGTACTTATGACAGCGCATCGCCGTGAAAACTTAGGAGAACCAATGCGCAATATGTTCCGTGCAATTAAGCGTCTTGTTGATAAGCACGAAGATGTACAAGTTGTATACCCTGTTCATATGAATCCTGTTGTTCGCGAAATAGCAAATGATATTTTAGGCGAGCATAGCCGCATTCATTTAATTGAGCCGCTAGATGTAATCGATTTCCATAACGTTGCAGCTCGTTCATACTTAATGTTAACTGATTCTGGTGGTGTACAAGAGGAAGCGCCGTCACTAGGTGTGCCAGTTCTTGTTCTTCGTGATACGACAGAACGTCCAGAAGGCATTGAAGCAGGTACGTTAAAATTAGCAGGAACAGATGAAGAGACAATCTTTGGTCTTGCTGATGAGTTGTTATCAGATAAAGAAGCTCATGATAAGATGACGAAAGCATCTAATCCTTACGGCGACGGTCGTGCATCAGAGCGTATTGTAGAAGCGATTTTACAACACTTCAACAAATAAAGTGAAACTTTACTAAATGGAAGGTTGCATCCTTCATTTAGTATTAGCCCACAACAATCGCGGGAAATAAAAAGAGCCAAATCGTATACGATTTGGCTTTTTTTATTCATGATTCCTCATAATCCACTCTGCATGAGCATTTGTAGAAGGAGGAGGTGGTGGTGTTTTGTTCTCACTCGGTTCCTTCTTTTGTTTTGCGATGGAGTTAGAATCAGAATTTGTACTCTCATTTTTTGTAGTTTCTGTTGGGGCTTGTTCTTTTTCCCCTATTTCTTTTAATATCTCGTTACGAGTTGTCTCTACACTGATTGGGTCTGGAAGGAAATAATAAATACCACCAATTTTTTTATCTTCTCCTTCAAGCTTTAATGTTTGGATCGTTTGTGGGTCGAATCCAGAGATTTTATTGTAAAGAGCAAGTCCGTCAGAAATAGGAATATCGGTTTTTATATATTTCCCAACTACCGCGGTTAAATCTTTAATTTTAAATACGGTTGAAGCAGAATTTAGCTGTTGGGCAACAGCCGCCAGTACTTGCCTTTGTCTCGCTGCTCGGCCATAGTCACCGTTAGGATCTTGCTTTCGCATGCGGACGTAAGCGAGTGCCTCTTCACCGTTTAAGTCTTGTTTACCTTGTTTAAAGTGAATTAATTTGTAATAATCTATATCGGAGCGCTCCTCGAAATCAAAAGGAACATCAACTGTAATACCTCCAACAGCATCAACGATACCTTTAAAGCCTTGGAAATCAATTTTAATATAATGATCAACAGGGACTTTTAAAAATCCTTCGACGGTGTCAATTGCCATTTTTTCTCCACCATAAGCATGGGCAGCGTTAATTTTGTCTTCTTTATTTTTACCAACAATCTTAACACGAGAATCGCGAGGGATACTCATAAGTGAAACCTTTTTTGAGTTTGGATTAACTGTCGCGAACATAAGTGAATCTGTTCGGCCGTTTTGACCATCTGTTGCGTAATCCTCAATACCCATAATTAGTATTGTGAAAGGTTTTTTTGTGATTTCCACATCTTCTGCTCGTAATTTAGATTTTTCACGGTTAAATCCACTGTACATCCCCATGAGAGAAGTGTAGGAATTTAATACATAAAGTCCTACGCTACCAAATAAAAATGCGAAAATAAGAAAGAAGAAAAGTTTTCTTCTACGTTTCTTTTTTATTCTGCTATTTTGGAGATGATAATAACGTTCTTCCATATATAATCTCCTTAGTTCATTTGTAGGGAATTAATTCACTACATTAATCTTTAGAGGCGATAAGTTAGCTATTCTTAGATAACGTCTTGTTCTAAGTACAACATATCTCCTTCTTTAATTGTACACTTCCCATTTGTTAATTCAATCATCCAATCTATGAATGGTTGTTTTTTGTCCTCTTCTACATAAGTATCGAATGTGACATTTTCTAGATAGTGTATATCTTTAATGGTATATTCTGAATTACGTAATTCATTTTCTAGCTTGCCAAGCAACGTATAATCAATTTCTGTTTGCATAACGCGCATTAGTTTTCGTTCAACAACACCGACATGGTTAAGACCTTCACTTGTACATTTTCCATATGCACGAATTAATCCACCAGCACCAAGTTTAATGCCGCCAAAATAGCGTGTAACGACGACGACAGTATCTTTTAGACCTCGTTTTTTTAATACTTCTAACATAGGTACACCAGCTGTGCCGCTCGGTTCACCGTCATCATTCGCTTTTTGAATTTGATCTTGTTCACCGATTAAATATGCAGAACAATTATGTGTTGCATTCCAATTTTGTTTTTTTATTTTTTGTATAAATGCTTGAGCTTCCTCTTCTGTTGTGGCGCGATTTACATAGCAAATGAATCTTGATTTTTGAATGACAATTTCGTGCTCGCCGCAGCCTTTGATTGTTAAATATTGTAATAACAATGGTATACGCCCCTATTCTTCAAAATGACTAGTACTTTACATTTTAAAAGCGGTTGTTTTTATATTCAAACATTTTTTGCAAATATGTTGAAATTTTTGATGAGGATTTGATCTTGTTGTTGTAATTTGTCGAGAGGGTGATTATAATTTCTAATTGGCATTTTTATGTATGGATGCACCTTTTCTCGTTTTCGTGTAAAATTAGGGAATAAAATTTTTTTATAAGGCAGGTACGAAAATGAAAACAGCTATTGTTACTGATAGTACAGCATATATACCGAAGCATATTCGTGATGAACTCAATATATATATGATTCCATTAAACGTTGTGTTTGGAACGGAATCTTATCAAGAAGAGGCTGAAATTTCAGCAAATGATTTTTATGTAAAAGTACGTGAACAAGAAGAACTTCCGAAAACTTCGCAACCAGCAATTGGAAAGTTTTTAGAGTTATATGAAGAGTTATCTAAAGAATATGATGCAGTTATTAGCATTCACCTTTCCAGTGGAATTAGTGGTACATACCAAACGGCAACGACAGCTGGACAGATGGTAGATGGTATCGATGTATATACGTACGACTCTGAAATTAGTTGTGAAGTACAAGGATTTTACGTGCGTGAAGGTGCGAAATTAGCAGGTGAAGGGAAAGCTCCAGAAGAGGTTATCGCTCGCTTTGATGAAATGAAAAAAACGATGGATGCTTATTTTGTAGTAGATGATTTACATCATTTACAGCGCGGTGGAAGATTAAATAGCGCGCAAGCTTTCATCGGCAGTTTGTTACAAGTAAAACCAGTATTATACTTTAGAGATAAAATAATTATTCCATTCGAAAAAATTCGTACGCGTAAAAAAGCATTAAAACGTATCGTTGAAATCTTTGATGAGCAGGCAAGTAAAGGTGTGCCTATGGAGGCTGTTATTATTCATGCGAATCGTGAAGAGGAAGCTAATGAATGGAAACAAGAATTAGAAGAGATATACCCTCACGTTACAATTCGTACGAGTTATTTCGGAGCTGTAATTGGGACGCATTTAGGTGAAGGTGCGCTTGGTTTAGGCTGGTATACGAAGTGATAAAGATGTAAAAGCTCTCTTACTTGAAGAGGGTTTTTTACGGGTATTTTACGAAGAATTGACAAGTTAATATTTGGAAATGGTAAAATGTACGTAAAATTAAATAATGAGGAAAGTTTTATTACTTACTTTTTACAAGAAACTATTTTATAATAGAAGAGAGGTGAAACATATGGAGCATAATTCTTGTTTATGTCCAAAGTTTGAGTCAGCTTTTACATTGCTTAGTAAGAAATGGACTGGCTTAATTATTAAATCTTTGTTGGAAGAGCCGAAACGTTTTAGAGAAATCGCAGATATTATACCGAATATGAGCGATCGTATGTTGTCAGAACGTTTAAAGGAATTAGAAGGTGAAGGTATTGTAGTTCGTAATGTTTACCCAGAAGTACCAGTTAGAATCGAGTATGGTTTAACTGATAAAGGGAAAGCGTTGGAACGTGTTATGGATGAAGTCCAAAATTGGGCTGAGAAATGGATGAAGTAATGTTTCTATCTCATTCATACTTGGAGTATTTTCAAAACGTAAGGGATTCCCTTACGTTTTTTTCAATTCTATAAAAAATATCGGAAGTCACCTAAATTTCTACATATATATACAAATTTAGATATATTTTGCTATAGAGATAAATGTAATATTACATTTATTTTACAAAACCGTAACATTAGCAAAAAAACTCCCGAATTATGGTATAAATTTTAATAGGTTATATACGGAAAATGAAAAAAGAAAGCGGTGTAAAAAATAAAATGAAAAAGCTAAAAATGGCATCTTGCGCATTAGTTGCAGGGTTAATGTTTTCAGGGCTAACACCAAATGTATTTGCAGAGGATAAAATTTCTGACGTGAACTCACAAATTAACACACAAAATGACACTTTACATAAACAACAACAAGAACGTGATGAATTACAAAAACAAATGAACGACTTAAACAAAACAATTCAAGGTTTAGATAAGTCTGTTCAAGAGAACGCTGCAAAACTTGATGAAACAACGAAAAAAGTTTCTGATACTGAGCAATTAATTGAAAAGAAAAATAAAGATATTGCAGAATTACAAACAAAGATTGCAAAACGTGAAGAGTTATTAAGAAAACGTTTAGTTGCACTACAAGAACAACCGAACACGAACGTTGTAACAGAAGTTCTTGTAAACTCTAAAAACATTGCAGATTTAGTGGATCGTTTCAATTCTATGTCTAAAATTCTTGAGTCTGACGAAGATATCATGAAAACTCAACAAGAAGATCAAACGAACGTGAAAAAAGATGTTGAGACAGTAAAAGAAAAACAAAGAGAATTAAAAGAAGCACAAGCTCAAATTGAAACTGCTAAGAAAGAACTTGACGCTGAAAAAGAGAAAAAAGCAACAG
This sequence comes from Bacillus sp. LBA3-1-1.1, assembly GCF_040676495.1. Lineage (NCBI taxonomy): Bacteria > Bacillati > Bacillota > Bacilli > Caryophanales > Bacillaceae > Bacillus > Bacillus sp. LBA3-1-1.1. Next base: position 235,748 of record NZ_JBEGIB010000002.1, on the reverse strand, counting down.
TGGTAAACGATTTAAGCGGTAAAATGGATACAGTTGTAACTACGATGACAAGCACGGAAAGTCAATTGAAAGATCTTGAGAAACAAGCACTGCAATTACAACGTATTGCGGAAGAAGAAGCGCAAGCAAAAGCGGCACAAGAAGCTGCTGCTCAAAAACAAGCAGAACAAGCGGCTAAAGAAGCACAAGCTCAACCAGCTGCAGCCCCAGCACAGCAAGCTGCACCAGCGAATAATGGTGGACAAGCTCAAAAAGAAGAACCTAAAAAAGAAGAGCCTAAAAAAGAAGAGCCTAAAAAAGAAGAGCCTAAAAAAGAGACACCTAAACAAGAAAACAAAAAACCAGAGCCAGCACCAGGTCCAACTCCGGTTCCTGGCGTAATTGGTAAAGCACAACAATACTTAGGTATGCCTTATGTTTGGGCAAGTGCATCTCCATCAAACGGTGGTTTTGACTGTAGTGGATTCATTTCTTACATTTATGGTGTAGGTCGTCAAGATGTTAATGGATATTGGAATTCAGTTTCTAAAGTAAGTAGCCCACAGCCTGGAGATTTAGTGTTCTTCCAAAACACTTATAAAAATGGTCCGTCTCACATCGGTATTTATGTTGGAAATGGACAAATGATTCATGCGAGTGATAAAGGGATTGCGTACGGTGATATTAACAGTTCGTACAACCAAAAACATTTCTTAGGATACGGTAGATTCTAGGATTTATAATTGAATAAAATACGTGTATAAAGTCGATAGCTTACTATTTTATAAGTAGGTTATCGGCTTTTTTGAGTTTTTACGAGATAAAGAGAAGGATTTATAGTAGTGCTGGAGGTGGTTATTGATGATGTTAGCTGGTAGACAGTTATTGTTAAAAGAACTTTCTTCAGATTTGCAGGATAAATTGGATCATTTGAAAAGGAACCGAGAAGTCGTTTGTGTGCAAGGTGTAATTAAGAAATTTTCAAAATATACGTGCCAGCGTTGCGGCAATATAGAGCAACGACTATTTGCATCATTTGTATGTAAACGGTGCAGTAAAGTATGTACGTATTGTTGTAAGTGTATAACGATGGGAAGGGTCAGTGAATGTGCTGTACTGGTGCGCGGGGCTGGAAAAACAGAAATGTTGTTTCGTGGAATTGCAGAGGCACTACAAAGGGGAGAGAGAGTTTGCATTGCAACGCCGAGAACGGACGTTGTACTTGAGTTAGCACCAAGATTATAAGAAGTGTTTCCGAATATAAATGTAGCTGCTTTATACGGAGGGAGTTTAGACGGAGAAAAAGATGCGGCGTTAATCGTTGCGACTACACATCAATTGTTACGTTACTATAGAGCGTTCCATGTCATGATTGTAGATGAGATAGATGCTTTTCCATATCATGCGGATAAGATGTTGCATTATGCAGTAAACGAAGCGATGAAAGAGGAGGCAGCACGTATTTATTTAACTGCAACTCCAGATGAAACGTGGAAGCGCAAATTGCGGAATGGTAAGCAAAAAGGGATTGTTATTCCAGGTCGTTATCATCGTCATCCATTGCCAGTCCCGATATTTCGGTGGTGCGGAAATTGGAAAAAGGGTCTTATGTGTAAAAAAATTCCTCGTGCTTTATTACAATGGTTAAATAGGTACTTATCTAAACGACATCCTATTTTTCTATTTGTGCCTCATGTGCGATATGTAGAAGAAATTAGCCAGTTATTAAAATCATTAAACAATCAAATTGACGGTGTGCATGCAGAAGATCCGGCGAGAAAAGAGAAGGTAGCAGCTTTTAGGAAGGGAGAAATCCCTTTATTGGTTACAACGACGACTTTGGAACGGGGGGTAACTGTGAAGAATTTACAAGTAGCAGTTTTAGGAGCAGAGGAAGAAATATTTTTAGAAAGTGCTCTCGTTCAAATCGCAGGGCGCGCTGGCAGAAGCTCTGATGAACCTCATGGAGATGTCATCTATTTTCATTATGGAAAGACAGAGGCGATGGTGCGTGCGAAAAAACATATTCAAAGTATGAATAAGAAGGCTAAAGAACAAGGACTGATAGATTGATGCATTGTCTACTTTGTGATGAATATATTTCGTGCGCGATTAGTTGGTACACTTTTTTTGTTAAGCCCCATAAAAAGTATATATGTGATAGATGTGAGCAGAAACTTTCCTATATTATAGGAGATATTTGCAAGGAGTGTGGCCGGCCTTTAGAACTTGTACCAGTGGAATATAAGAACGGTGATATTTGCACGGATTGTATAAGGTGGATGAGCGAGGGGAGATTTCCGTCTCTCATAATGTATGGTGAAGGGATGAAAGAAATATTAGCACAGTTTAAATTTCGAGGAGATACTGAATTAGTGCATATTTTCCATCCGCCTTTTCGAAGTCTTTTTCAAAAATATTTTGCGGATATTTCAGCTGTCATTCCAGTTCCACTTAGTGAAGAGCGAGAATACGAACGTGGTTTTAATCAAGCTGAGTTACTCGCTTCTTGTTTGCCTGTCAAAATGCTTTGTACATCATTAAAAAGAATAGAAACAGAAAAACAAAGTAAGAAGAAGCGTAAAGAAAGGGTGTCGGGGATTAATCCTTTTTATTTTCAAGGGGAAGAGATGTTTCATGAGCAACATGTTTTAATCGTGGATGATGTGTATGCGACAGGAATTACTGTTAGGCAAATTGGAAGCCTTTTGTATGGTAGAGGAGCGAGAGAAGCTTCCAGTTTGACGCTTTGTAGAAGCTAATATGCGCTGTCGAAATGGGGAATAAAAAGACGACAAGTCTTCTTTGACTTAATATGTTGTCATTCGTTATAGTCAAAATATGGGGCGAATGCCCTGATTTTAAGAGTGAAGGGAATGGAATGAACATGCAAGGACGAGTAAAATGGTTCAATGCAGAAAAGGGATTTGGATTTATTGAGCGTGAAGATGGTGACGATGTTTTTGTCCATTTTTCTGCTATTCAACAAGATGGGTATAAGTCGTTAGAAGAAGGTCAACAAGTGGAGTTTGATATTGTAGATGGAGCGCGTGGACCGCAAGCGGCTAATGTTGTGAAACTGTAAAGGTTAAGTTTTTGGAAAAGATAGAGCTGTATTTTTAGCAGTATTATATAGATGGGATGGTAAAAGCTCTTGTTCGTAATAAGGGCTTTTTTGTTGTGGTAAAGTTGTCGAAAAGTTGTTTCTTTTCTGTAACTAATTGTCCACAGTTACATTCGTTATTCACGATGTTAATAGGATAAAATAAAGATAGAAACGATGCATCTTTTCATTTCAACAAAAAACGATAAAAAAATCGCAATTCCACTAATTTTTTTAAAAAAGTTAGAAGGAGTTTTTAAGCCAATGTCGAAATTATAGTACATAGGCTTGAAAGGAGGAATTCATCTATGAAATTCAACATTCGTGGTGAAAATATTGAAGTAACTCCAGCATTAAAGGAATATGTAGAGAAAAAACTAAGTAAGTTAGAGCGTTATTTTGATACATTCCCAGAGATTAAAGTTAATTTAAAAGTATACTCTGACAAGCAACGTGTCGAGGTAACAATTCCATTTACTGATTTATTACTTCGTGCAGAAGAAACTAATAGCGATATGTACGCTGCTATCGATTTAGTAGTTGATAAACTTGAGCGACAAATTCGTAAACATAAAACAAAGGTAAATCGTAAGTTACGTGAGAAAGGTTCTGTGAAAACAAACTTTATCCTTCCAGAAGCAGTAGCTGTTCTGGATGCGGTAGAAGAGGATGAATTAGAACTTGTACGTACAAAACGATTTGATTTAAAACCGATGGACGTTGAAGAAGCGATCCTACAAATGGATATGCTAGGACATAATTTCTTCGTCTTCACAAATGCTGATACAAATGAAACAAATGTTGTATATGGCCGTAAAGACGGGAAATATGGTTTAATCGAAACAAAATAATCATTCAAAAGCGTAGCCAAAATGGCTACGCTTTTTTTATATGTTTTTTGCTTCCTTATCTTGTAATATTGATATGAATTTTAATGGCTAATTCGTAATGAAATTTAGAAGTCATGTTTTGTCACGGTTAATTGTATTACTATTCCAAAAGGATCTCGCACAATGGCATAATCCGGGCTGAAGGAATTTTTTTCAAAAGGTGTTAAAATATAAACCTCATCATGTTGAATTAGATTGTGATAGAGTGTTTCAATGGTTTGGAAATCTTTAGATTGAATGCATAATGATGAGCTATTACTTAATTGCCAAGGGCGTGTGGAATCCACTGCCTGTTCTGCAATCATAATTTTATTAGTACCAATTTGTAAAACGGAATGGGTAATATAATGTTCTTGGCTTTCTTTATACGTGAAATTCGGATCTATTTCTTTCATTTCTTTATAATTCTTTTTAAATAAAACTTTTGCACCTAAATACTGTTCGTAAAATGCAATTGCTTTAGCACCTTGCCCATTTAATGATAAAAAGTGATTACTTCAAAGTTCATTGTATTGCCTCCTTCATAATATGTGTACACTTATTACTATACAAGTATAAGGTGCCACACATTGGCACCTATAGGGAGAGTTTATGAAAAAAGTTGAACGTTTAAATCAGATGCTACGCTTTATTAATCAAAAACAAACATTCACATTGAAAGATTTAATGGATGAATTTCAAATTTCAAAAAGGACAGCTTTACGTGATATTGCATCTTTAGAGGAAATGGGTGTACCTCTTTTTGCAGAGTATGGTCGATATGGAGGATATCGTTTAATAAAAGCGATGACATTACCACCGATTTCATTTACAAATCATGAAGTTTTTGCACTTTATTTTGCAATGCAAGCACTAAGTAGTTTTGTAAGTATTCCCTTTCAAATCTCGCTTCGTTCCATCAATAAGAAGTTCTTGGATAGTGTTTCATCAAAACAGCGTGAGCAAATTGAAAACTTGCAAAAAAGAGTTTCCTTTTTTCATTCGGAACAAGCACATGAATGTGGTTATCTAGAAGAGATTTTGTTAGCCGCTGTTCAAAATAGGGCTTTAACTATAAACTATGTAACACTGAAACAAACGACAATGCGCCGTATTCAGCCGATTTCGATTTATGCAATGAAAGGTTATTGGTATTGTCAGGCTTACGATTTAGATAAATCTGCTTATCGAGTGTTTCGCTGTGATCGTATTAGGTCGTCAGAAATAGTAGATGCTCAGGATAGTCTGGATTTGGAAAATATAAATATACATAACGCACATATTCTTTGGAAAGCAACTGAACAAGCTATTCAATTTAAATGCTCAATTACTGCGAGGGGGATAGAGATATTTAAGCAACAACAATATCCTTCGATGAAATTATGGGAGGAACATGAAGGGACATATTTAATAGGAACTTATGAGCCTGCTGAAATTGACTTTATCATCTCGTATCTAGCTAGTTTTGGTAAAACTATAAAAATAATTGAGCCATCTTCTTTAAAAGAGAACTTAAAAGAATACTACATAGATTTAATACAAAATTTGTAACGAAGAGAGATTAGTTTGTTGGAACAAATGAAATACAAACTTTTTCTGAATATAGGGCTAGACATTTGGACGATTGTTGTCATAGTTATAAGACAAGTGTTACAATTATCATTAGGTTTATACATTTTAGTTTTTTTAATTAGGAGAAAAATTGGCATAACATATATTTGATTTTTATAACGACTGATTGTAAAGAGAGAAAGAAAAAAGCAATCGGAAGTTTTATTTTAATAAAAAGAGGAGCGTATTCCCTATGATCGGTATTTTAAAAAAGGTGTTCGATGTTAACCAACGCCAAATTAAACGTATGCAGAAGACAGTTGAGCAAATTGATGCATTAGAATCATCTATTAAGCCACTAACTGATGAGCAATTAAAAGGAAAGACGCTTGAATTTAAAGAGCGTTTAACAAAAGGTGAGACAGTAGACGATCTACTTCCTGAAGCTTTTGCGGTTGTTCGTGAAGCAGCAACTCGTGTTCTTGGAATGCGTCCATATGGTGTGCAGTTAATGGGTGGTATTGCCTTACATGAAGGGAATATCTCTGAGATGAAAACGGGTGAAGGTAAAACGTTAACGTCTACTTTACCTGTATATTTAAATGCTTTAACAGGAAAAGGCGTTCACGTTGTTACAGTCAATGAATACTTAGCGCAACGTGATGCGAGCGAAATGGGACAACTTCATGAGTTTCTTGGCTTAACAGTAGGAATTAACTTAAACAGTATGTCACGCGAAGAGAAACAAGAGGCTTATGCTGCTGATATTACGTATAGCACAAATAACGAGCTTGGATTCGATTACTTACGTGACAACATGGTGCTATATAGAGAGCAGTGCGTTCAGCGTCCACTTCATTTTGCTATCATCGATGAAGTCGATTCCATTTTAGTCGATGAGGCACGTACGCCGCTTATTATTTCTGGACAAGCTCAAAAATCAGCAGAGCTATATATGTTTGCAAATGCATTCGTTCGTACATTAGAAAATGAGAAAGAATATTCATTTGATGTGAAAACGAAAAATGTAATGTTAACAGAAGATGGTATTACGAAAGCTGAGAAAGCTTTCCATATCGATAACTTATTCGATTTAAAACATGTAGCACTTCTTCACCATATTAATCAGGCGCTTCGTGCACACGTTGTTATGCACCTTGATACAGATTATGTTGTGCAAGAAGGCGAAATCGTAATTGTAGACCAATTCACTGGTCGTCTTATGAAAGGTCGTCGTTATAGCGAAGGTTTACACCAAGCTATTGAAGCAAAAGAAGGCGTAGAAATTCAAAATGAAAGTATGACACTGGCAACAATTACGTTCCAGAACTATTTCCGTATGTATGAAAAATTATCTGGTATGACTGGTACAGCGAAAACGGAAGAAGAAGAATTCCGTAGTATTTATAATATGAATGTTATCGTAATTCCAACGAACAAAGATATTATTCGTGATGACCGTGCTGATTTAATCTTCAAGTCAATGGAAGGCAAATTCAATGCAGTTGTTGAGGATATTGTAAATCGTCATAAACAAGGACAACCTATTCTTGTTGGTACAGTTGCAATTGAAACGTCAGAGCTTATTTCAAAAATGTTAACACGTAAAGGTGTACGCCATAACATTTTAAACGCGAAAAACCATGCGCGTGAAGCAGATATCATTGCAGAAGCTGGTATGAAAGGTGCTGTAACGATTGCGACGAATATGGCTGGTCGTGGTACGGATATTAAGCTTGGAGACGATATTAAAAACGTTGGTCTAGCAGTTATCGGTACAGAGCGTCATGAAAGCCGTCGTATTGATAATCAGTTACGTGGTCGTGCTGGTCGTCAAGGGGACCCTGGTGTAACGCAGTTCTACTTGTCTATGGAAGATGAACTAATGCGCCGCTTCGGTTCTGATAATATGAAAGCGATGATGGATCGCCTTGGTATGGACGATTCACAGCCGATCGAAAGTAAAATGGTTTCTCGTGCGGTAGAATCTGCACAAAAACGTGTAGAAGGAAATAACTATGATGCACGTAAGCAGTTACTGCAGTACGATGATGTACTTCGTCAGCAACGTGAAGTTATTTACAAACAGCGTCAAGAAGTAATGGATTCTGAGAACTTACGCAGCATTATTGAAGGTATGATGAAATCTACGGTAGAACGTGCTGTTGCGCTTCATACACAAGAGGAAATTGAAGAAGATTGGAACATTAAAGGTCTTGTTGACTACTTAAATACAAACCTTCTGCAAGAAGGAGATGTAAAAGAAGAAGAATTACGTCGTCTTGCTCCAGAGGAAATGAGCGAGCCAATTATCGCGAAGTTATTAGAGCGTTACAACGACAAAGAAAAGCTTCTGCCAGAAGAGCAAATGCGTGAGTTCGAAAAAGTTGTTGTATTCCGTGTTGTAGATACGAAATGGACAGAGCATATTGATGCGATGGATCATCTTCGTGAAGGTATTCATTTACGTGCGTACGGTCAAATTGATCCACTTCGTGAGTATCAAATGGAAGGATTCGCAATGTTCGAGTCAATGATTGCTTCTATCGAAGAGGAAATTTCTCGTTACATTATGAAAGCTGAAATTGAACAAAACTTAGAGCGTCAAGAAGTTGTTCAAGGTGAAGCTGTTCATCCATCTAGCGATGGCGAAGAAGCGAAGAAAAAACCGGTTGTAAAAGGTGACCAAATGGGACGCAATGATTTATGTAAATGCGGTAGTGGCAAAAAATATAAAAACTGTTGTGGCATTGGGCAGTAATACAGAGCGGTAGTTCAGACTGCTGTGCAAACTTTTACATCAAAAATGTGTAATAAAAAGGATTAAACTCTCTCCGTAATAAGCGGAGAGAGTTTCCCTTGTTTTCATATGAAAGTAACAGCAATTACATAGAGGTGAAGGAAATGGAATTAGTAGAAATTAGGCAAGAATTAGAAAAAATGGCTAAGAGATTAGCGGCTTTTAGGGGGTCTCTTTGACCTCCCTACTAAGGAAAAACAAATTGCAGAATTAGAAGAAAAAATGATGAGCGCAGGATTTTGGGATGACCAACAAGGCGCACAAACTGTAATTAATGAAGCGAATGCGCTGAAAGATATGGTTGGAAGTTTCCGTCAGTTAGATGAGACGTTCGAAAACTTAGAAATGACGCATGAACTGTTAAAGGAAGAGTATGATGAGGATTTACATGAGGAATTAGAGTCAGAAGTGAAAACTTTAATTCAAGAGATGAATGAGTATGAGCTTCAGTTACTGCTAAGCGATCCTTATGATAAAAATAACGCGATTTTAGAATTACACCCAGGTGCAGGTGGAACAGAGTCACAAGACTGGGGTTCTATGTTATTACGTATGTATACACGCTGGGCTGAAAAACGTGGATTTAAAGTAGAAACGGTTGACTACTTACCAGGTGATGAAGCTGGTATTAAGAGTGTTACTTTATTAATTAAAGGGCATAACGCTTACGGTTACTTAAAAGCAGAGAAAGGTGTACATCGTCTTGTACGTATTTCACCGTTCGATTCTTCAGGTCGTCGTCATACATCATTCGTATCTTGTGAAGTTGTACCTGAGTTCAATGATGAAGTTGAAATTGAAGTGCGTACAGAAGACTTGAAAATTGATACGTACCGTGCAAGTGGAGCTGGTGGGCAGCACATTAATACGACAGATTCAGCAGTTCGTATTACGCATACACCGACAAATACGGTTGTAACATGTCAGTCAGAGCGCTCTCAAATTAAAAACCGTGAGCATGCAATGAAAATGTTAAAAGCAAAATTATATCAAAAGAAATTAGAAGAACAACAAGCACAATTAGATGAAATCCGCGGTGAACAAAAAGAAATCGGATGGGGTAGCCAAATCCGTTCTTACGTATTCCACCCGTATTCTCTTGTGAAAGACCACCGTACAAATACAGAGGTCGGTAACGTACAAGCAGTTATGGATGGAGAAATTGATCCATTTATTGATGCGTATTTACGTTCTCGTATTTAATAAGAGAAAAAGCCAACAGGATTGTTGGCACATGCTGAGGTAAAAGAGGATATAAAGAGGTTTATCTTATTTATATTGATGAAATAATGAGGAAGAGAAGTTGAAAACGACAACTTCTCTTTTTGATGAGATTATATGTAGAATACAGCGCTGCATATTGTTTTGTAAAAAGTAGAGAATAGTAAAACAAAGCGGTAATAGAGTAGGATCTTATATAGAATTTTTTTGATTTACTTTGAAGAAAGAGGTTCTTTATAGAATTTTCTAAGGTGTTCACAGAATTGAAACAATTTGTGAAAGCTTTATTTTATTAGGCTTCTCGATATATTTGTAAAAAATATGAAATACACCTTAGTTTTTCTATATAAAGATAATGCTTATAATGAATATTGAGTGTGTTATGAGGACTATTGCCTAGTTAGGAATGAAAAGAATATCAACAATGGGGAGCGATAGAAGTGAAAAAGAAATTGTTGGCTATTGCGTTAGGAACATCAGTCGTTTTTGCTTTAGGAGCATGTGGAAATAAAGAAGAAAGTAAACCTTCTAAACAATCTGCAAGTACAGATAGTGCAGAACAAATTTTTCAAAAAAGTTGTATAGGCTGTCATGCTAAAGATTTATCAGGAGCAACTGGACCCGATTTACGAAAAGTAGGGCAGAAATACGACGCAGCAGAGATTGAAAAGATTATTGAAAAAGGTCGCGGTTCAATGTCACCAGGAATTATTCAAGGTGAAGATGCGAAAAAAGTAGCTGAGTGGTTAGCTGAACATAAATAAGAAACGTAATTAATAAACGAGCTGATTGTATAACTTGACCGAAAAGCGCTTTAGGTTAAGCAATTACATTAGCTCGTTTACCTTTTTTGGGGATGTAACATAACTGTAACAAAATTGTATCCGAACTGGAAACCGATTGATGTTACAATGAGGTTTGTAGAATTTTGATGAAATATATTACATAGAGTAGCGGTGCTAATAAAAAGCATGTATGAAAGCTACCTTCAACAAGAATGGTCAAGCGAGAGTAAGGTTTTCTTTTATTTTCAAATGTGCAGAAAAGTATTTCGAAAAAAATCATTAAGTATTGGGTGATAAATAATGATAAAAATGACGAATGTTTATAAGGAGTACCCAAATGGTATGAAAGCCATTGCTGGTCTCACAGTTAACATTAAACAAGGTGAATTCGTATACGTAGTTGGACCGAGTGGAGCCGGAAAATCTACATTTATTAAAATGATGTATCGTGAAGAGAAACCATCTACAGGATCAATTAATGTAAATGGACTTGTAATTGAAACATTAGCAGAAAGAGATGTTCCATATTTCCGTCGTCAATTAGGCGTAATTTTCCAAGATTTTAAATTGCTACCTAAATTAACGGTATATGAGAATGTTGCGTTTGCTTTAGAGGTAATTGAAGAAGAACCAGATGCGATTCGTGAGCGCGTTACAGAAGTATTAGGTCTTGTTGGTCTTGAAGAGCGTGCCGATGCACTTCCAAATGAGCTTTCGGGCGGAGAGCAACAACGTGTGGCGATTGCAAGAGCGATTGTAAATAAGCCAAAGGTTGTAATTGCCGATGAGCCAACAGGTAACTTAGATATTGAAACAGCTCTTGATATTATGAAGATTTTTAAACGTATTAATGAGCGTGGTACAACGATTGTTATGGCGACACATAACGCAGATATCGTAAATACAATTCGTCATCGTGTAATTGCAATTGAAGGCGGAAAAATTGTTCGAGACGAGATTGAGGGAGGATACGGATATGAAGGCTAAAACCCTTAGTCGACATTTGCGAGAAGGTGTGAAAAATCTATCCCGTAACGGATGGATGACGTTTGCTTCTGTAAGTGCAGTAACAGTTACATTATTACTTGTAGGTGTCTTTTTAACAGCGATTATGAATATGAACCATTTTGCGACGAAAGTAGAGCAAGATGTAGAAATTCGTGTGCATATTGATCCAGCAGCAAAAGAAGCTGATCAAAAGAAATTAGAAGAAGATATGAGTAAAATTGCGAAAGTAGATTCTATTAAATATTCTTCTAAAGAAGAAGAGTTGAAACGTTTAATTAAAAGCTTAGGCGATAGTGGAAAAACGTTCGAATTATTTGAGCAAGATAACCCACTGAAAGACGTATTTGTTGTAAAGGCGAAAGAGCCGACTGATACAGCAGCGATTGCGAAAAAAGTTGAGAAAATGCAGTTTGTAAGTAATGTTCAATATGGTAAAGGTCAAGTTGAAAAATTATTTGATACTGTAAAAACTGGTCGTAATATCGGGATTGCGTTAATTGCTGGTCTTCTATTCACAGCGATGTTCTTAATCTCTAACACAATTAAAATTACAATTTATGCTCGTAGTACTGAGATTGAAATTATGAAACTTGTTGGTGCAACAAACTGGTTTATTCGTTGGCCGTTCTTGTTAGAGGGATTATTCCTAGGAGTATTAGGATCAATTATTCCAATCGGAGTAATTTTAGTTATATATAATTCATTGCAAGGTGTGTTTAATGAAAAACTTGGCGGAACAATTTTCGAGCTTCTACCATACAACCCGTTCGTATTCCAATTAGCTGGTTTATTAGTGTTAATTGGTGCATTAATTGGTATGTGGGGAAGTGTAATGTCAATTCGTCGCTTCTTAAAAGTATAAAAAGTTGCAAACATAATTCGTACAAGCTTATCATATAGTAGAAATAGGTAAAGGCATCACACATCGTGTGATGCCTTTTGCTACACCACCTGTGTGTTCTGGAAAGGGGAATTCCGCATTGAAACGTAGAGTTGCAATTATTGGAATGGTTGTTGCATTTTTAATTGGTGCTGGCGGGATGTTTGGCGGTATGTACTGGCTTGGGATAAATCCAGCGTATGTAACGCAAACGATGTCGAATGGCAATGCTAGCACAGCGCAAGGGAATTTGGCAAAAATTAATGAGGCGTATGCACTAATCGATTCACGTTATGTGGAAGACGTGAAAGACGACAAGTTAGTCGAAGGTGCAATACAAGGCATGTTGTCTACGCTGAAGGACCCTTATTCCACGTATATGGATAAAGAAACGGCAAAACAGTTTAGTCAGTCACTAGATCCTGAGCTTGAAGGGATTGGAGCTGAAGTGAACAAGACGGATGGTAAGCTTATTATCGTATCGCCGATTAAAGGTTCACCAGCAGAAAAGATAGGAATTAAACCGAACGACCAAATTTTATCTGTAGATGGAAATAGTGTGAAAGATTTATCACGTGAAGAAGCAGTATTGAAAATTCGTGGTAAAAAAGGAACGACTGTTGCAATTGAAATTAAGCGCGCAGGAGTAGCTGATCCGATCGTATTTAAAATTAAGCGTGAAAAGATTCCAATCTTCACTGTATTTAGTTCAGTAAAGAAAGAGAGCGGAAAAGATATCGGTTATATGCAAATTACTTCTTTCGCTGAAAATACTGCGAAAGAGTTTAAGGATCAGTTGAAAGAATTAGAAAAGAAAAATATTACAGGCTTAGTTATTGATGTACGTGGCAATCCTGGTGGCTATTTAAATAGTGTAGAAGACATACTAGGAGAAATCATGACAGATAAAAAGCCAATGTTGCAAGTAGAACAGCGAAATGGTGAGAAGAAGAAATTCTCTACGGAATTGAAAGAGAGAAAATCATATCCAATTTCAGTATTAATTGATAACGGAAGTGCTTCTGCTTCAGAGATTTTAGCTGGTGCGCTAAAAGAAGGAGAAGGATACGATTTAATTGGTGAAAAAACGTTTGGTAAAGGTACTGTTCAGCAGGCTGTTCCATTTAAAGATGGCAGCAACATCAAATTAACGATGTTTAAATGGTTAACACCGGACGGTAATTGGATTCATAAAAAAGGAATCGCGCCAACTGTAGAAGTGAAGCAACCAGATTATTATCATGCGACACCACTTCAAATTGAAAAGACACTTTCATACAATTCAAATGATGTGCAAGTAAAACACGCGCAAGAAATGCTTAAGAGCTTAGGATATGTACCAGGTCGTGAAGATGGATACTTTAGTAAAGAGACAGAATCAGCACTAAAAGCGTTCCAAAATGCAAATGAGATTGAAGCGACAGGGCAACTTGATAAAAAGACAGCTGAAGCAATTCAAAATAAAATTATTGAAAAAATCCGTTCTGGAGAAAACGATTTACAATTACAAACGGCATTGAAATTAATAGCGAAATAAGAAAGAATACAGGCACTTTGATGCCTGTATTTTTTTATGTGTTAAATATGATAAGATAAAAAGAAAGAATGATATAAATGGTGGTGAATGAATTCGTGGAGGCATGGCTTTTTGAAATATTACGAGCAGTTGGACGTTTTTTCTTACACCCTGCTGTCTATGTATTTTTAATTAGTAGTATCTTCGTTGGATACTTACGTATATTAAGAGAACGAAAAGATTTTTCTTTTAAAGTATATGATATTTGGTTTGAACTACGAACAACTCTATTTGCAGGTATTGGGTACGGATTAATCGTATCTATTATTACGATTGGGCTCGGGCTTGTCGTTTCAAAAGCGAGTTTATGGGCAGTTTTACTTTGGACGTTATTATTTGGATTAACTGCTATGTATCGATATTTATCTGTAGCGTATACGTTCGGTATCGCTATTGCATTCGTGTTGTTATCGTCTAAGATGCCAGTTTCCTTCTTACAGCTTGGAGAAGGTGAAGAGGGTACGATTGTATCCCTTGCTATTTTACTAGGCGTTATGCTCGTTGTAGAGGGTTTATTGATCTCTAAAAATGCAGTACGATATTCTACGCCGAAAATTAAAAAAGGTAAGCGTGGGTTACGAATTGGACTACATGAATCAAATCGTCTATGGCTTGTACCAGTATTTATTCTTATACCAGGAGACGCAGTGACAGGATTTATTCCTTGGTGGCCTGTCGTTTCAATAGGTTCAACTACATACTCTTTATTCCTCGTTCCATTTTTAATTGGATTTATGAGAAAGATTAGAAGTTATGAGCCGAAGGAAGCTTTATTATTTACAGGAAGACGTGTATATGGACTAGCAGGACTCGTACTCGTTTTAGGAATCGCAAGTTATTGGTGGCACGTATTCGCGATAATTGCGATGGGAGTTGCAATGCTTGGGCGTTTCACAATTTCAATGCAAGAGAAAATTGCGGATGAGACAAGGCCGGCGTACTTTGCCGCACGTAATGATGGGCTCGTTGTGCTAGATACAATTCCGAATACAATTGGGGCAGAGATGCATTTAAAGCCTGGAGAAGTTATTACGAAAGTAAATGGAGTCATTCCAAGAAGTACAGAAGAGTTTTATGATGCGCTTCAAACGAAGACAACAGGAGCATTTTGTAAATTAGAAGTATTAGACACAAATGGGGAGCTTCGTCTTGCTCAAACGGCATTATACGCCGGAGGTCATCACGAATTAGGTGTTGTGTTTATTCAGCAGGAGCATGAGTGGGATTCAGAAGCTATATAATAAATGGAAAACCTTCATCCGAAATAGATGAAGGTTTTTTTAGTTTCATAGACGGATAACTTGAATAATTATTTGATAATGGTTATCATTTAGAGAGTCTTTTTAATTTGGAAAAGGGAGGAAACATATGCTACGTAAATTTTTTTCTTACTATAAACCGTACAAAGGTTTATTCGTACTCGATTTTTCCTGTGCAGTTATCGCAGGTTTACTCGAACTTGGTTTCCCGCTTATCGTAAATCAATTTATTGATAAGTTATTACCAGGACAAAACTGGACGCTTATTTTATGGGCTTGTTTCGGTTTATTCGCAGTTTATGTGTTAAATGCAGGTTTACAATATGTCGTTACATATTGGGGACATATGCTTGGTGTTAACATTGAAACAGATATGAGACAGAAATTATTTGATCACATTCAAAAGCTATCATTCAGATTTTTTGATAATAATAAAACAGGTCATTTAATTTCACGTCTTACAAATGATTTAATGGAAATTGGGGAAATTGCTCACCACGGACCAGAAGATTTATTCATTGCTGTTATGACTTTAGTTGGAGCATTTTCATTTATGATGATGATCAACTGGAAGTTAGCGCTTCTAACATTCTTCGTGATTCCGTTCTTATTATGGTTGGCACTTTATTTCAATAAAAAAATGACAGGTACGTTTAGACGTTTATTCTCAGACGTTGCTGATTTCAATGCATGTATTGAGAACAATGTTGGTGGTATCCGCGTTGTACAAGCATTCGGAAATGAAAAGTTTGAGAAAGACCAGTTCGCTGTGAACAACGCTCGTTTCCGTACAACGAAATTAATGGCGTATAAAATTATGGCGTTAAATTCATCGATTAGTTATATGTTGATGCGTCTTGTAACACTTTTTGTATTAATATGTGGTACATGGTTTGTTCTGCAAGGTGAATTAACGTACGGTGGATTTATTGGATTCGTTTTATTAACGAATATTTTCTTCCGCCCAATTGAAAAAATTAATGCGGTTATTGAAAGTTATCCGAAAGGAATCGCTGGTTTTAAAAGATATGTAGAGCTTCTTGAAACAGAGCCGGATATTGTAGATTCTAAAGATGCAATTGAAGTAAAACATGTACACGGTGATATTCAATACAATAACATCACGTTCGGATATGAAAATAAAGAGCCGATTTTAAACGATATTAGTTTGAAAATACATGCAGGTGAAACAGTTGCTTTCGTAGGGCCATCAGGGGCAGGGAAAACAACATTATGTAGTTTATTACCACGTTTTTATGAACAATCATCTGGATCGATTCAAATTGATGGCATTGATACAAAAGAGATGACGTTGTCGTCACTTCGTAAGCAAATTGGAATTGTACAGCAAGATGTTTTCTTATTCTCAGGAACAATTCGTGAAAATATCGCTTACGGAAACTTAAAAGCCTCAGAAGCTGACATTTGGCAGGCGGTAAAACGTGCCCAGTTGGAGGACTTAATTTACTCGCAACCAGATGGCTTAGATACAGTTATCGGTGAGCGTGGTGTGAAACTTTCAGGAGGACAAAAGCAGCGCTTAGCGATTGCTCGCATGTTCTTGAAAAACCCACCGATTTTAATTTTAGATGAAGCAACTTCTGCGCTAGATACAGAGACGGAACTTGCTGTCCAAAAATCACTTGCAGAACTATCTGTTGGCCGTACAACATTAGTTATTGCTCACAGGCTTGCAACGATTAAAAATGCAGATCGTATCGTTGTTGTAAATAAAGATGGTATTGCAGAGCAAGGTTCGCATGAGGAACTAATTGGGCAAGGCGGAGGATACAGTCGGTTATATGAAGCTCAATTCAGTTCGTAAATATAATTTCTGCTGAATTAGTGCACCATAAGTAAGTGAAAATCTTATATGGGGGGCTATAAAGCATGATTGTAACAACAACTTCTACAATTCAAGGGAAAGAAATTATTGATTATATCGATATCGTCAATGGAGAAGCAATTATGGGGGCGAATATCGTTCGTGACCTGTTTGCTTCTGTTCGCGACGTTGTTGGTGGTCGCTCAGGCGCTTATGAAAGCAAATTAAAAGAAGCGCGAGACATTGCAATGGAAGAGATGAAAACTCTCGCAAGACAAAAAAATGCAAATGCTATTGTTGGTATCGACGTGGATTACGAAGTAGTTCGTGAAGGGATGCTAATGGTTGCGGTGAGCGGGACTGCTGTCCGTATATAAAGTGAAACTTTAATCAGTGGGGGGCATTCCCCCACTGATTATTAGCCTTCACCAATCGGGCGTTTAATGCCCACAAATAGCGGGATAAAGTGAAAAGCCGTGCTGGTGCACGGCTTTTTTTGTTGTTGTGTCTAACATGATGGGGAGGTGATATTCTATGTCGAAGCCTCGATATTTCTTGGGAAATGTGGAAGGTCCCGTCGATATATGGGGAAGACATTAGAGCGCTTCTTTACACTGCCGAATTCGAACTAATAATTTTTCATATTCTTGTTCGAGAAATGTGATGTCATCATGCTGATTTTGGATAGAAATCCGGCTGATGATTTCTGTTAATTTTGTTTGTAATCGTAATAATTCTTGTTCAGTAACGTTTACAGAATCCCCGGTGGTTCTTTTTGTGTATTGCTCGTAATTGCCGTGGAATATTCTTGGTTCGCTCTCATCTACTTGTAGAATATGGTTGGCAACAGAACGAATAAATGCACGGTCATGGCTAATGAAAAGTATTGTGCCAGGATACTCCTGTAACATGTTTTCTAATTCCTCTTGTGTTGCCAAGTCTAAATAGTTTGTCGGTTCGTCGAGCAGAAGCATATTATAGTTTCCTAAAAATACTTTTGCGAGTGCAACTTTCATGCGTTCTCCACCACTTAAGACGTGCACAGGTTTATAAACATCTTCACGGCGGAATAGGAGCCTTGCAAGTATTGTTCGAACGAACGATTCTGTATAGTTTGTTTCTTCTAGAACGTTTTCTAAAATTGTTTTATCTGTTTTTAAAATAGATAATGTTTGTTCAAAGTATCCAATTTTACAACTTTTCGAAAGCTGAATGCCACGCTCGTTCGCGAGAAGCATTTTGAACAAAGTTGTTTTTCCGCTTCCGTTTGTCCCTAAAATAGCAACCTTTGCCCCAGGGACAATTGTTCCATTCATATTTTTAAATAGTGTGCGATCCCCTATTTTCTTTGTTGTTTTATTAAACTGTACAACCGCTTTACTATGAACTGGTGTGTGGTACTGTACATCAAACTGGGCTTGAGAAAAGTCTTTCGGCTTTTCTTTCTTTTTCAACTTTTCGAGGCGTGTTTCTAGTGCTTTCGCTACTTTGCTAACATTTTCTTGCCCATGAGCCCCGCTGCACTTATAAAGTTTAGATTCAGATGAACTGAACCGTGTTGGGATTTTGGTCATGCTAGAAGCACGTTGCTTTCTTTGTGAAATTGACTGTTCTAACCGATTTTTTTCTTGTATATATTGATCATATTCTGCTTGTTTTTGTATTCGCTCACGTTCTTTTTGCTTTCGATAGTTTGAATAATTCCCTTTGTACTCTTGAATTATGCCGTCTTCAATTTCGATGATTTTGGTACATATGGTATTTAGGAAGTCACGATCATGTGATATTAAAACAAGTGCACCTTTGTAAGATAAAAGTGCCTTTTCTAATTGCTCTGTACCAAACATATCTAAGTGACTTGTTGGCTCATCAGCAAATAGAATGCCTGCATCTTGTTCGAGGGCATGGGCGATCTTTAGGCGCATTCGTTCACCGCCGCTCATTGAATTTGCGACGTTTGAAATATTCCATTTTCCTTTAGCGAGGGAAGAAGCGGTTTCCGGTATTTCTTCGCTAAGCTGAGGAATGATGGCGATAGAGCTATGATGAGTTACTGTACCTTTGTCAGCTTCTATTTCTTTACTTAATAGTTGTAATAACGTAGATTTTCCGGATCCGTTGACTCCGACAATTCCTATACGATCGTTTGCTTGAATTTCTAGTGATGGTAACGTAAATATGGTGCGATCACCAAAGCTCTTTTCGATATTACGTGCGATTAAAATAGTCATAAAAAAACCTCCCTAGTTTCACTAGAGAGGATAAACGTCGCCCTTCAATGTAAAAAATCGTACATAAATAAACGATTTTTTACATGATCGTATCGAAAGAAAGTATCGACAAATGGACAGACTAATCCTCTGCTAGTTTTCATCATTTTTGTTCACTATTTGTGATGGATGAAATAAATAAGAGAATTAGAACTTCATTGGTCAAAGTACCTTCCTTTCATAATATTATTTTTATTGTATGCGCATACAAATGGATTTGTCAAACTTATTTCTGTTTGCTATTTTTGAATTTGTTATTATACAATTGCGCTTTTGCCAGCGCCTCAGCATCGTTCTTGATTTCATCTAGTCCATTCGCATCCCCAATAATATACCCTTCAAATGATGAGCCAACAAAATCAAAGATATATTGAAACTGGGCGATAAGCGGCAATGCTTTCAGTTTTGGATTGTCTCCGCCAACGATGACAACGTACATTTTTTTGCCTTTCATTTTTTCTTTGAAATGAAGAGATGTATCACGCAAGCTTTGTGACCAGCGATCAACGAAGTTCTTCATGTGGCCGCTCATTCCGTACCAGTATAGCGGTGTAGCGAAGATAATCGTGTCGTGCTCTAGCATGCGTTTGGTTAACTGCTCGTAGTCATCATTTACAGGTTGAAACCCTTCTGCATCATGGCGCTGATCTATGATTGGGTGGACGATATGATCACGCAAGTAAATTTGTTCTGTTTCAATTCCATCAATCACCATATGTGTTAAAGCTTCTGTATTTCCGTTTGGTCTTGAACTGCCATGTATAACAAACATGTAATCATCTCTTTTCTTTTGCTTGTTTTAGGAGTGAAACGTGTTTTTGTAAATTTGTTTGAATGTTGGAAAGTAATGTGATTTGCTTCGTTACCTCACCAAGTTTGTCTTCGTAAAGTGCAAGGATACTACTACACGGATTTTCGTAAAGATGCGGCTCAATTTCAAGGCAACGTAGCATTCGTTCTGTTTCTTCTAAATTTAAGCCGAGCTGTAAATACATTTGAATCAGCTCTACTTTTTCGATTGCACTTTCATCAAAATCACGGTAGCCATTTGCTAGGCGTTTCGAAGGGAGTAATCCCTTTTCCTCATAATGTCTTAGTGCCCTTTCGCTAACCCCAGTTTCTTTTGATAACTCTCCAATTCGCAATGCGTTTCACTCCTTTTACATGTATTGTAAACCTTCACGCTAATGTAAAGGTCAACTCTGTTTTTTCGCAAAAGAATCTACGTGTTTTAAAAAGACTTGAATAGCTTTAGACGAGATAAAATATTTGCCGCGCACGATGGAGAATGGACGGATTAGCTCTTCGTTCGGAACGGGGATGTGGAATATTTCTTGTGCCAACAGTTCTTTTCGAACAGTCCAATCTGAAAGGATAGCGATGCCAAGACCGGCTGCAACGGCTTCCTTCACGCTTTGAATACTGCTAAATGTAAAGAAACGTTTCATTTTTAAATGATGTTGGTGTATAAAACGATCGCTATAGGCACGTGTGCCAGAGCCACTTTCCCTTAATACCCAGACTTGGTCTTGCAATGTATTTTCGTTAATCCCCTTGATATGGAGCAATGGATGGTTTGGCGGGACTACGAGTTTCATTTCATCTTGCATAAAAGTTTCAACGTCTACGTCAGCGTATACGACTTGGCCTTCCACTAAGCCGATATCAATTTGATTAGAGCGAAGGCTTTGCAAAACTTCTTCCGTATTGGAGATAAATGTATGAACTTCGACGTGTGGATTTTCATTCGCATAGTTAGCGAGTATTTTTGGAAGCAAATATTCACCAATTGTAAAGCTAGCGCCGATTCGCAGCGTTCCTGTTACGACATTGTGCAATTCATTAATTTCTTGTTTTGCATCTTCATAAAGTGAAAGCATTTGCTTTGCGTGTATGTATAATATGTTTCCAGCTTCCGTAACTTGGACGTGCTTGGGGGAGCGCTGAATAAGTGTAGTTCCAAATTCATTTTCCAAGTTGCGAATGTGCATGCTTACGCCAGGTTGTGAAAGGTTTAATAATTCCGCAGCACGCGAAAAATGTTTTTGTTCAACGACAGTAACAAAGATTTTCAAAATGTCGACGTTCATTTGTTAGGCTCCTTTATTTTTGTTTTTATTTTATCATAAGTATTTCTGATGATAGAGATTCAATATTGATATTAAACTTATTATTAAAACTCTCTTATAATGTAACTAGAAAGAACATGCATGTTCCAATATGATTATTGGGGTGGTACAAGGTGGAACAAACACTTGTTATACAAAAGAAGAAGGGCTTTGGATTTTCGCAAGGTATTGGGATTACGTTATTAATCGCCATTGTCGCGAAATATTTAGCAGAGCTTCCATTTTTAAATATTATGGGACAATTAGTAATCGCTATTCTAATCGGGATGGTTTGGCGCGCCGCAATCGGGATTCCTCAAGAAGCGATAGCGGGAACGAACTTTGCGAGTAAGAAGTTGCTTCGCTTCGGAATTATCTTACTTGGAATGCGGTTAAATCTTGTAGATATTGCAAAGGCGGGACCGAAAGTATTGGTTATCGCAGCGGTTGTTATTACATTTACAATTTTCGTTGTATATGGACTAACGAAAGTATTTAAAGTAGAAAAGAAACTTGGGATTTTAACAGCATGCGGGACTGCAATTTGCGGCGCGGCAGCGGTCGTAGCAATTGCACCCCAAGTGAAAGCGAAGGATGAGGAAACAGCAGTCGGCGCAGCGATTATTGCAATTTTAGGTACAATATTTACACTTATTTATACGCTATTATACCCAGTGCTTGGCTTCTCACCGTACGGTTACGGTGTATTCTCAGGTGCGACGCTGCATGAGATTGCCCATGTCATCGCAGCTGCGGCACCAGGAGGAAGTACTGCTGTAGACATCGCAGTTATCGTGAAATTAACGCGCGTTGCAATGCTTGTGCCAGTAGCGATTTTAATTGGATTATGGTTTGGTAAGAGCGAGGAAAGCAAGGAAAAAAAATCGTGGCGCGACCTTCCGATTCCTTGGTTCATCTTTGGATTTTTAGCAATGAGTGCGGTGCATTCGATTGGGATTATCCCAGAAGTTGTTGCTGGATATATTGTAGTCATTGCGTACATGCTTATTGCAATGGCGATGGCAGGACTCGGTTTAAATGTAGAGTTTAAAACGTTCCGCAAATTAGGAAGCAGAGCATTTGTGGCAGGGCTGATTGGCTCGGTTTGCTTATCTGTTCTTGGGTACGTTCTTGTATATGCATTAGGATTTATGTAGTAGCAAAGAGGCATCTTATAGATGTCTCTTTTTTTTACCTTTTTTTGTAAAGGTTTCTTTACTTGCAATTGGAAAATATTTATAATTAAAGTAAAGATATCTTTACTTTCGAAGGTGGAGCCTATGGGTGTGAAAAATAAAATTAAGGAATTACGAAAACAACATCATATAACGCAAGTGGAAATGGCGAAGGCGATGCAGGTGACGCGGCAGACGATTGTGGCGATTGAAAACCATCATTATAATCCGAGTCTAGAGCTATCCCTAAAAATCGCCAAATATTTTGGGATGAAGGTGGAGGAAATATTTACGCTGGAGTAAGGGGAGAGAAAATGAACGACACTAAAAAGTTGTATATCGCTACTGTCTTAGGATTATGTGGAGGAGACGTTTTAGTTCGTATTATGGACCCATCTATACCAATGTTACCGCTAATAGTTAGTAACATTTTAGCAATTTTACTTTTAACAGTTTATGTGTATTACAAAAAGCGGAAGTACAAAAAAGAAGAACTTCAAGATATAGATGAGCGAGTAAATGAAAATATAAAAAGGCATGTAAATGTCTCGCTTATATTCGCATTTGTCCTTCTTATTGTTTACATTGGTGCGAGCAAAATTGTAGGCAGAGATGTCATACCTACGCCAGAAATATTTATTATATGTAGTTTCTTATTTGCTGGTAGTCTCATCATAGGAGTAATGGCGGGGAAACGAGCATAGCGATAGGAGGAATGAAAATGCAAGATGAGTTTGAGAGATTCCAGTCAGATAAAGCGTTTAAATATGTAGGGTTGTTTTTAACAATGAGTTTAGCGGTATGGAGTTTATACAATTTAATTGTTTATGGAAATGCGGGCATGCCGTTTGTTTTATTTGTATTAGGACAGTTTGTTTATTTCTTTGTGAACTATTGGCCGAAATGGAAATATAGAAATCAAAAAGAGGCTGATCATGTATGAGTAAGCAAGCGGTTATGAGGTTTGTAGGGAGCTTATCTTTAGCAGGGCATCAACGAGTGTATTAGCAACAAGGGAAATCAAATAAATATATAAAGGGGAAACGGGATGGGGTTAGCGGTGTTATGTGTTGCGACGGCTATATTTGCACTTTTGTGGGGGATGCAAAACTTCTCTCGTAATCCAGTGCCAAGTGTATGTATTATGATTGGCGCTGTAGGTTTATCATACTATTTATTAGTTTTAGCGCATTATCATAAAACAGCAACAAGTGTTGTTGTTGGGGCAATTATTTTATCTTGTGGGCGTGCTGTACAAAAGGGGTTATTTCCATAAAAGCTGTTTATACAAAAGGTATAAACAGCTTTTTGTATTTTTTTACAAAAGTCTTGAAAGTTACGTAACGTCATCTTTTATAATGAAGGGGAAGAGGTGATGGTAGTGATTTCAATACAACAATTGACAAAAGAGACAGGGATAACAGTACGTACATTACGTTATTATGATCAAATAGATTTATTAAAGCCAAGCGGGAAAACGGAGGGTGGACATCGGTTATATAGTGAAACTGATGTCATTCGACTACAGCAAATTTTATTTTTAAAAGAAATGGGTTTTTCATTAAAAGAGATTACGAATGTGTTAGTAACGGATGAGCTCAATTTAAAAGTATCGCTTGAAAAGCAACTTAAGTTTGTACAAGAAGAACAGAAAAAATTTAATCGAATGGAACGTATTTTACAAGCAGTTGTTTATTCAGTAGATGTAGAAGGGGAACTGGATTGGAAAGTTATGTTTGAACTCATTCAGCTTTCGAAACAGTCTCCGCGAATACGTGAGATGTTTCAAAATGAAGTTTTTTCTAAGGGAGAACAAAAGTTGCTTCATAATTTGCCGAACATGAGCGAAGAAGATCCAAATGTTTTAGAGTGGATAGATTTATTAAAAAAATTGCGTAACTTTATGAAAGACGGTAAGGAAGCATCGTGTGATGAGGTACAAGGTGCAACAAAGAAATTAATGCAGAAATGTTTAGAGATGGCCAATGGTGATGAAGCATTTTTAGATAAATTGTGGGAAGTAAGAAAGTCAAAAGAAGATTCACAGAAAATGAGTATGTATCCAATTGAGGAAGAGCTTCTAGTATATATGGATGAGGCTTTTCGTATATATGATGAAAGGGAGAGGGATAAATGAGTATACTCGCAGAATATCGATGGTACTTTTTAATTGGTGCAGAGATTGTATTTTGGCTATCAGCTATCGGATTCTTTTTACTAAGGTATGGATTTCGCTTGAAAAAGGCGAGCTTTATTATGGGGATTGTGCTGCTCATAAATGAAGTGTTTATTTTAACTTTAGGGGTAGTGGACTATTATCAAACAGGGAAGTTCTCTAATTTTCAAATCATTACGGTAATCATTTTATTATATGCAGTTTTTTATGGGAAAAAGGATTTGAAGAAATTAGATATATATGTACAAAAATTAGTTGCGAAGTGGCGGAATGAACCGGCGCCTATTATCGAAGAACCACTTGAAGTAACAGGTATGGCGCATGCGAAGCAGGAAATAAAAAATTGGGTTTTACATCTTATTTTGTTTGTTGCTGTTCATATATTCTTTTTCTTCATGTATGGGCTTATTCCGGTAGAACAGTGGGGGAATTGGTTAGAGTCAGGAATCGTTTTAAATAAAACGGCAAGCCGTGTAAGCCAAGTATGGGCTATTATTCTTTTAGCGGATACTGCGATTTCATTTTCATATGTTATTTTTCCGAAGAAGGAGAAAGGAAACAAGAAGCTACTTTCATAGAGGAAAGTAGCTTTTTCTAGTATACCAATAGTTTGTATAGGAGAGGATAACAATAGGAAAAAGAGCAGGTTTTATATGTCTATTTCTCTTTATTTTAGTAGCTTGTTCACAACCTAACAGTGCAATTGATAAGAAGAATGATGTCGTTGCGAAGGGGGCAGAAATTTCTAATCTAGATAAATTCGAAAAGTTCGTTTTGAATGTGGAACAAGGGGAAGTTGATAAAATAAGAATTGTACATTATACACATGAAGGTGATCCTGTTTTTCAAACGTTAGAGCATAGTGGGACAAATATACTTCATGTGTTTGATAATAGGCAAGATCAATTTGCTGGTGACCATAAAGGGTTACATAAAGATAGTTGTAAAAGGATTGTTAAAGAGCAACGTGAATCAGAAACGGCATATAGGTTAATAGATTGTACGAATGAAAATGGGCGCAATGGATATGACTTATTATATGTACTTAAAAAATAGAGTTAGTAGAGGAAGGAAGTATTTATTCCTTCCTTTTTTATGTATATATTGTCGAAAGTTTTACCGAATATCTGTTCGTTTTTTTAGGTTTTTTATGAGCATTCGTGGTAAAATAATAATACAGATTTTTATGAGGAGGTCGGTTTTTAGTTGGAACATCCATTTGAAATTATCTCAGAGTATTCCCCGCAAGGTGATCAGCCGGGAGCGATAGAGAAGCTTGTAGAGGGAATTAATAGTGGTAAGAAAAAGCAAGTGTTGCTTGGAGCAACAGGAACGGGTAAGACATTTACGATTTCAAATGTCATTAAAGAAGTGCAGAAACCAACACTTGTAATGGCTCATAATAAAACGTTAGCAGGACAGTTATATAGTGAGTTGAAAGATTTCTTTCCTAACAATTCTGTTGAGTATTTTGTTAGTTATTACGATTATTACCAGCCGGAAGCGTACGTACCACATACGGATACATTTATTGAAAAAGATGCACAAATTAATGATGAAATCGATAAATTACGTCACTCGGCAACGTCTTCTTTATTTGAACGAGATGATGTTATTATCGTTGCGAGTGTGTCGTGCATATACGGTTTAGGTTCTCCGGAAGAATACCGCGAGTTAGTTGTTTCACTTCGAGTTGGTATGGAAAAGGACCGTAATCAATTGCTTCGTGAACTTGTTGATGTACAGTATGGACGTAATGATATTGATTTCAAGCGTGGTACATTCCGTGTGCGCGGAGATGTAGTTGAAATCTTCCCGGCATCACTCGACGAACATTGTATTCGAATTGAATTTTTCGGTGATGAAATAGATCGTATTCGAGAAGTAAATGCATTAACGGGTGAAGTATTAGCAGAACGTGATCATGTAGCAATCTTCCCGGCATCTCACTTCGTTACACGTGAAGAAAAGTTGAAGGGCGCTATTGAAAATATTGAAAAAGAATTAGAAGAACGTTTAAAAGAATTAAATGATAACGGTAAATTGTTAGAAGCGCAGCGCATAGAACAACGTACACGCTATGATTTAGAAATGATGCGTGAGATGGGCTTTTGTTCAGGGATTGAAAACTATTCCCGTCATTTAACACTTCGTCCAGCAGGTTCAACACCGTATACGCTTTTAGATTATTTTCCAGAGGATTTCTTAATTGTTATGGATGAGTCGCACGTATCGGTGCCGCAAGTAAGAGCGATGTATAACGGAGACCAAGCGCGTAAGCAAGTGCTTGTGGATCATGGATTCCGTCTGCCGTCAGCTTTAGATAATAGACCGCTTACGTTTGATGAGTTTGAAGAGAAAACGAATCAAGTTATTTACGTTTCGGCAACGCCAGGACCGTACGAGTTAGAGCAGGCACCGGGAGTAATAGAACAAATTATTCGTCCAACAGGGCTGTTAGATCCACCAATTGATATACGACCAATTGAAGGTCAAATTGACGATTTATTGGGAGAGATTCAAGACCGCATTGCAAAAAATGAACGTGTATTAATTACGACTTTAACGAAAAAGATGTCAGAGGATTTAACGGATTACTTAAAAGATGTAGGGATTAAAGTGAACTACCTTCACTCTGAAATTAAAACGTTAGAACGTATTGAAATTATCCGTGACCTTCGCCTTGGTAAGTTTGATGTACTTGTCGGTATTAACTTATTACGAGAAGGATTAGATATTCCGGAAGTATCACTTGTAGCTATTTTAGATGCAGACAAGGAAGGGTTTTTGCGTTCAGAACGTTCGTTAATTCAAACGATTGGTCGTGCGGCGCGTAATGAAAACGGCCGCGTTATTATGTACGCAGATCGTATAACGAGATCAATGGGAATTGCAATTGAAGAAACGCAGCGTCGTCGTACTATACAAGAAGCTTACAATGAAGAGCATGGTATCACGCCGAAAACGATTCAAAAAGGCGTTCGTGATGTAATCCGTGCAACGACAGCGGCTGAAGAACCGGAAACATATGAAGCAACTCCTGCTAAGAAGATGACGAAGAAAGAACGTGAGAAAACAATCGCTAAGATCGAAGCAGAGATGAAAGAAGCGGCAAAAGCGTTAGACTTCGAGCGTGCAGCTGAATTAAGAGATTTACTATTAGAATTAAAAGCGGAAGGGTGAAAAGAGTGAGCATGAGCAAGGATTTTATTGTTGTAAAAGGTGCTAGAGCACATAACTTAAAAAATATTGACGTAACTATTCCGAGAAATCAGCTTGTTGTTGTGACGGGATTGTCTGGTTCAGGAAAATCATCGTTAGCATTCGATACGATTTATGCAGAAGGACAGCGCAGATACGTAGAATCGTTATCTGCGTATGCACGTCAGTTCTTAGGGCAAATGGATAAGCCGGATGTTGATACGATTGAAGGTTTATCTCCAGCGATTTCAATTGATCAAAAAACGACGAGTCGTAATCCACGTTCAACTGTCGGAACAGTAACGGAGATTTATGATTATTTACGTCTATTATTTGCACGAATTGGTACACCGATTTGTCCGAATCATGGGATTGAAATTACATCACAAACAGTGGAACAGATGGTAGACCGTGTTCTTGAATATCCTGAACGTACGAAGTTGCAAGTATTAGCACCTATCGTATCAGGGCGTAAAGGTGCGCACATGAAAGTGTTAGAAGACATTAAGAAACAAGGTTATGTTCGTGTGCGTGTTGATGGTGAAATGCTAGATGTATCTGAAGAGATTACGTTAGATAAAAATAAGAAGCATTCAATTGAAGTTGTGATTGATCGTATTGTTGTGAAAGAAGGAATTGCAAGCCGTCTAGCTGATTCACTCGAAAGTGCTTTAAAGCTTGGCGGTGGCCGAGTGTTAATCGATGTAATGGGCGACGAAGAGCTTCTATTTAGTGAACATCATGCTTGTCCGCATTGTGGTTTTTCAATCGGGGAATTAGAGCCACGTATGTTCTCCTTCAATAGTCCGTTCGGCGCATGTCCTTCTTGTGATGGACTTGGCTCAAAGTTAGAGGTAGATTTAGAGCTTGTTATTCCGAACTGGGATTTATCATTAAATGAACATGCGATTGCTCCGTGGGAACCGACAAGTTCACAATATTACCCACAACTTTTACAATCTGTATGTAATCACTACGGCGTTGATATGGATATACCGGTGAAAGATATACCGAAAGATTTATTTGATAAAGTGTTGTACGGAAGCGGGGAAGAGAAGGTTTATTTCCGCTATGTGAATGAATTTGGTCAAGTAAAGGAAAATGAGATTTTATTTGAAGGTGTTATTCCGAATATCGAGCGTCGTTATCGTGAGACGAGTTCTGATTATGTTCGTGAGCAAATGGAGAAATATATGGCAGAGCAAGCTTGTCCGAAGTGTAAAGGTGGACGCTTAAAGCCCGAGAGTTTAGCTGTTTTCGTTGGTGATAAAACGATTGCTGATGTTACGAAGTATTCTGTTCAAGAAGTACAGGAATTCTTCTCGAATGTTGAGCTAACTGAGAAACAACAAAAAATTGCTCATTTAATTTTAAGAGAGATTCAAGAACGCGTAGGCTTCTTAGTGAATGTTGGCTTAGATTATTTAACGTTAAGTCGTGCTGCAGGAACTTTATCAGGTGGTGAGGCGCAGCGTATTCGTTTAGCGACACAAATTGGTTCTCGTCTTACGGGTGTACTTTACATTCTTGATGAGCCTTCTATCGGTTTGCATCAGCGTGATAATGATCGTCTTATTCGCACATTGCAGGAAATGCGTGATTTAGGAAATACGTTAATCGTTGTTGAGCATGATGAAGATACGATGATGGCTGCTGATTATTTACTTGATATCGGACCAGGTGCAGGTATTCACGGTGGTCAAGTTGTATCAGCGGGTACACCAGCTGAGGTGATGCAAGACGAGAATTCATTAACAGGGAAATATTTAAGCGGTAAAGAGTTTATTCCAGTACCACTTGAAAGACGTAAAGGTGACGGACGTAAAGTGGAGATCGTCGGTGCGAAAGAAAACAACTTGAAAAACGCGAAAATGTCATTCCCTCTAGGTACATTCGTAGCAGTAACAGGTGTATCTGGATCTGGAAAAAGTACGATGATTAATGAAGTATTATATAAAGCGTTAGCTCAAAAGCTATATAAAGCGAAAGCGAAGCCAGGGGCTCATAAAGAGATTAAGGGTCTTGAGCAGTTAGATAAAGTTATTGATATTGATCAATCACCAATCGGGCGTACACCACGTTCCAACCCAGCTACGTATACAGGTGTATTCGATGATATTCGTGATGTGTTTGCGCAAACGAATGAAGCGAAAGTACGCGGATATCAAAAGGGGCGTTTTAGCTTTAATGTAAAAGGTGGCCGTTGTGAAGCGTGCCGCGGTGATGGAATTATAAAAATCGAAATGCATTTCTTACCAGACGTGTATGTTCCGTGCGAAGTATGTCATGGTAAGCGTTATAATCGTGAAACATTAGAAGTGAAATATAAAGATAAGAACATTTCTGAAGTATTAGCAATGACGATTGAAGATGGGGTAGAGTTCTTTGCTAATATCCCGAAAATTAAGCGTAAACTTCAAACGCTTGTAGATGTAGGGCTTGGTTATATGAAATTAGGGCAACCAGCTACGACGTTATCAGGTGGTGAGGCGCAACGTGTGAAATTAGCTTCTGAATTGCACCGTCGTTCTACAGGGCGTACGTTATACATTTTAGATGAGCCAACGACTGGCTTACATGCCCATGATATTGCGCGTCTTCTAGAAGTGTTGCAACGTCTTGTTGAGAGTGGCGAGACAGTACTTGTAATTGAGCATAATTTAGATGTTATTAAAACAGCTGATTATATCATTGACCTTGGACCAGAAGGCGGGGACAAAGGTGGACAAATCGTTGCTTCCGGAACGCCAGAGCAAGTAGTGAAAGAAGAACGCTCGTATACAGGTAAGTATTTAAAAGAGATTTTAGATCGTGATAAAGCAAGAATGAAAGCGAAAATAAAAGAAGTAGAGTTATCGCAATAAGTTGTTAATAAAAACCGAGTGGGAATTACACTCGGTTTTTATTTCACTAAGGAAAACTGGTAAGGTTGTTAGTAGGTATACAAGCATAAAGGGTAGAATAAGTTGATATAAGTGTTTGTATGTTACTTGCGTTTATTATCTATTAGCGTATGATGAAATATATATGTTAAAAGGATGTGTAAAGAAATGAGATGGATTGTATCACTTCTTGTAAATAGCGTTGTGTTAATCGCTGTATCCGGACTTTTAAAAGGGGTTGCACCAGACGCATTTTACATAGCAAATATACAAACTGCAATTATTGCGAGTATTATATTGGCGATTTTAAACGTATTTGTAAAGCCGCTTTTAATTTTAATTACGCTACCAATTACTGTTGTAACTTTCGGTTTCTTCTTAATTGTTATTAATGCGATTACGTTAAAAATGGCAGATTCATTATTAGGAGATGCTTTTAATATATCAGGATTTGGTGTAGCGATTGTTGCGGCAATTTGTATTTCGATTTTTAATATGATAATTGAAAAGGCAATTGTTGAACCGTTATATGAAAAAAAGAGAAAATGACAAAAAGAAAAACATTTCATGATTCGTATGAAATGTTTTTTTCTATTTATTAGAAACCGTATTTCTTGTTTCCAGAAAAAA
This sequence comes from Bacillus sp. LBA3-1-1.1, assembly GCF_040676495.1. NCBI lineage: Bacteria > Bacillati > Bacillota > Bacilli > Caryophanales > Bacillaceae > Bacillus > Bacillus sp. LBA3-1-1.1. The sequence continues at coordinate 204,450 of NZ_JBEGIB010000002.1, read as the reverse complement.
ATGGTACAATATCCGGTAGAATGGAATTTTACATCAAATGAGACTGAACCCGCAGCGGAGTGGAGGTTTATACATATGCCAAAAGTAAGGACAAAAGATTTAATTGAACAATTTCAATTGGAGTTAGTAAGTGGTGAAGAAGGAATTCATCGTCCAATTGATACAAGTGATTTATCACGACCTGGAATTGAAATGGCAGGATTTTTTACATATTATCCAGCTGATCGTGTACAGCTTCTTGGAAAAACAGAGCTTACGTTCTTTGATACGTTAACGACAGAGCAAAAGCAAGAGAGAATGAAAGCGCTTTGTACTGAGGAGACGCCATGTATTATTGTAACTCGTAATCAAGATGTGCCGGATGAGTTATTACAAGCATCACGCGAATCAGGTGTGCCTTTATTACGTTCTTCTCAAACGACGACGAGATTATCAAGTCGTTTAACAAACTATTTAGAAGGTAAGTTAGCGCCAACAACAGCTGTTCATGGTGTGTTAGTAGATATTTATGGTGTTGGTGTTTTAATTACAGGTCAAAGTGGTGTCGGGAAAAGTGAGACAGCGCTTGAACTTGTAAAACGTGGCCACCGCCTTGTTGCGGATGATAGCGTAGAAATTCGCCAAGAAGATGAAGACACATTAGTAGGAAGCTCACCTGATTTAATTGAGCACTTATTAGAAATTCGTGGTCTAGGTATCATTAACGTAATGACGTTATTCGGTGCAGGGGCAGTACGAAATTATAAGCGTATTACACTTGTTATTAATCTTGAAATTTGGGATCAAAAGAAAAATTATGATCGCTTAGGTCTTGATGAAGAGAAGATGAAGATTATTGATACAGAACTTACGAAGATTACACTTCCAGTTCGTCCTGGTCGAAACTTGGCTGTTATTATTGAAGTAGCAGCGATGAACTTCAGATTAAAGCGTATGGGAGTCAATGCGGCACAGCAGTTCTCTGAACGATTAATGAGTGCGATTGAGTTAGGAAATCAAGAGTAGACTCTGGAGAGGGAGGTCATACATATGCTGTTAGGTTCTGTACCACAGCTTGACCGTATAGCAGTCCAACTTGGACCGTTCCCTGTTTATTGGTATGGGGTTATTATCGGTACAGGTGTGCTATTAGGTCTTTGGCTAGCGACTCGCGAGGGAGAAAGGCTAGGTATTCACAAAGATACATTTATCGATCTTGTATTAATCGCAGTACCAATTGCTATTCTTTTTGCGAGAATGTATTATGTCATTTTTGAATGGGAATATTATTCGCAAAATCCGAGTCAAATTATTAATATTCGTCAAGGTGGTTTGGCGATTCACGGTGGTTTAATCGGGGCTGTTATTACAGGGATTCTTTTTGCGAAACGACGCGGGCTTTCATTCTGGAAGTTAGCGGATATTGCTGCGCCAAGTATTTTACTAGGACAAGCAATTGGCCGATGGGGAAACTTTATGAACCAAGAGGCGCATGGTGATGAAGTAACGAGACAGTTTTTAGAAGGTCTTCATTTACCGGACTTCATTATTAATCAAATGTATATTGATGGTGTGTATTATCACCCAACGTTTTTATATGAATCATTATGGAACTTTGCAGGTGTTATTTTACTACTCGCATTACGAAAAGCGAATTTACGCCGCGGGGAACTATTCTTCACATATTTAATTTGGTATTCAGTTGGACGCTTCTTCGTAGAAGGTTTGCGTACAGATAGTTTAATGTTAGGACCACTTCGTATTGCACAAGTAATGTCTATTGGAATTGTTGTTATTTCTATCATTTTCATTATTGTGAGACGAAAGATGGGGCAAGCTGATAAAAGATATTTAGAAAATTAGAGAAAAGTAGCATCTTATATAAGATGCTGCTTCTTTCATATTCAGGTAATGAAAGGATTAAGGACAATGAAAATAAATACAGTGTTATTTGATTTAGATGGAACGTTAATTAATACAAATGAACTTATTATCTCTTCTTTTTTGCATACGTTACATACATATTACCCAAATCAATATAAGCGTGAAGATGTATTGGCATTTATCGGTCCATCTTTGCATGACACTTTTAGTAAGATGGATACAAGTAAGGTTGAAGAAATGATTGCATGTTATCGCCAATTTAATCATGAGCATCATGATGAATTAGTGGAAGAATATGAGACTGTATATGAAACTGTTCAAGAATTGAAGAAGCAGGGTTATAAAATCGGTATCGTTACAACGAAAGCGAGACAGACGGTTGAAATGGGATTAAAGCTTTCAAAACTTGATCAATTTTTTGATGTTGTCGTGACGATTGATGATGTGGAACATGTGAAACCACATCCAGAACCACTTCAAAAAGCATTGAAATTATTGGATGCAAAACCAGAAGAAACATTGATGGTTGGTGATAATCATCATGATATCGTTGGTGGACAAAGTGCAGGTACGAAAACAGTAGCGGTCTCATGGACATTGAAAGGTAGAGCGTACTTAGAAGCGTATAAACCAGATTATGTGCTAGATAAAATGAGTGATTTACTACCGATTTTATCGGGTATTAACCACGCATAAAGGTCCAAGTAATCAAGTAGGGGATATGTTTCTCTACTAACTTCAAGTGTCACTTTTTTTAGTAGAGGAGAGAGCTAAGTGCGACGGACAACGCGCTATCCTGTTTCAGGAGAGAATTCATTGTGGAATGTGTATAAAACAGTTTCTTTTTGGAAGGTAATGAAAAACTTTATTATTATCCAAATCGCACGTTACACGCCCGTTTTATCCGTGAAGAATTGGTTGTATCGCACGTTTTTGCGGATGGAGGTAGGAAAGAAAACATCGTTTGCACTTATGGTAATGCCAGATATTATGTTTCCAGAAAAGATTACTGTGGGGGACAATTCAATTATCGGCTATAATACAACGCTTTTAGCGCATGAATATTTAATTCGTGAGTATCGACTCGGAGAAATCATCATAGGGAATGAAGTTATGATTGGAGCGAATACGACAATTTTACCAGGTGTGACGATTGGAGATGGTGCTATTGTTTCTGCTGGCACACTTGTCCATAAAGATGTACCAGGTGGCGCTTTCGTAGGCGGAAATCCGATGCGTATTATTTATACGAAAGAGGAAATGGCCACTAGAGAAGGTTGATGTTAAAAATGTAACATTTCCCTTCTCTTTTTATGAATAAAAAGGAAATAATTGATTATAATATACTGTTTTGTTTTTTACGGAATCGTTTATACTTATAGATAGAAGAATGTGTGAACGAAGAAAACAAAAAACTGGAGGATATATGGGGAAAAATCAAAGAATATATAAGGAGAACGGACAAGTTATCTCTTTTAATCAATTAGCGGACTTCTTTTATAAAAAAGGGATGAGGGCTTATAAAGGGCAAAAATTGCAAGATGCAATTAAATATTTTCGAAGAGCGGCACAAAGCGAGAAGGAACCGTTTATTTTATGCCAACTAGCAATAGCATTATCTGAATCTGGTGAATATCAAGAGTCGAATCAGATATTTCTAAAGCTTGTTAGATCCAATCCGGAACTTGAGCAATGTTATTATTTTATTGCAAATAATTATGCATATATGGGCTTGTTTCAACAGGCGAAAAAGTATGCAGAGCGTTATTTAGAAGTTGCGGAAGAGAAAGAATTCGTAGAAGATACATTAGACTTGCTTGAGATTATGGAAGAAGAAGCGATGGGTGCGGAAGAGATTGAGGATGAAGATGAGCTGATTGTTATGCAGGAAGAAGCGAATCGCTACATTCGTAACGGACAATTAGAAGAGGCGATTGCTACATTAGAAGTTGTTACGAAAGAATATCCAGAATTTTGGTCGGGACATAATAATTTAGCGATTGCACATTTTCAATCAGGTAATGTAGACAGGGCGCTCAAGTTAACAGAAATGATTTTAGAGAAAAATCCTGGTAATATGCATGCGCTTTGTAATACGCTTATTTTTCTATATTCAATTGGAGAGCATAAGCAAGTAGAGTCATTAGCCGGGCAGTTAGTTTCGGTATATCCAATTTCATTTGAGCATCGTTTGAAACTTGGAACAACGCTTGCAACAATTGGTCATTTTGAACCTGCATATAAATGGTTCAGAGTATTAAAGCGTCAAGGGTACGAAGGAGATGTTAGTTTTTATTACTGGTTTGCATACTCTGCGTATATGATGAAGGAACAGCAAGTAGCTGAAAAAATGTGGCAACATGTTGTAGAATTGCATCCGGATAAAAAAGGAAAAGAACCGTGGAATGCACTGAATTTAGCAGATGAAGGACAAAATCTTTTATTTGAAGAGTTACGAAAATCATTTCAGCAAAGTACGACGCTAGAAGAGAAGATGCTAGCTTTATATTTAATGAATGAGTTGTCAACGCCAGAGAAGGTCGGATTCTTCTTTGATGTAACGCAAGCGAAAAATGGTGTTCCAATCGTATCGCAACTTGCAAAGTATTTCTTTTTACTTAATAGTCATAAAAGCATCCCAGCTGATTTACAGCAATTTGAACAGTGCGTACGAATTGCAGATGCATTATACAATTATACGAAAAAAGACGATGAATTAATCGAAGAGTGTTTAAACTTTTGGTTTTGTACGTTCATACGTTTATATACATCTGGAGCGACTTTTACAAATGTGTACGGTTGGTCAGCGGCAATTGAATACATTGTGCGCGGCGAACAAAGAAATAAGATGACACAGGCAGAGCTTGGTGATGTATATAATGTATCTGTAGCGACTGTACGAAAGTATGTGCAGGCTGTTAAGCGCACGCACACGTAGGTAGGCAAATCATTGGGAAAAAAGTGATGCTAACAGTATAATGAGGGTAACTTAATGTGTATGAATGAATGGGAGTGAATAGTGTGTCAGAAGAAAAAATTTATGATGTCATTATTATTGGGGCAGGACCAGCTGGTATGACAGCTGCGGTATATACATCTCGTGCGAATTTAAGCACATTGATGCTTGAGCGTGGTATTCCAGGTGGACAAATGGCAAATACAGAAGATGTAGAGAACTATCCAGGTTATGAGTCTATTTTAGGACCAGACTTATCAAATAAAATGTTTGAGCATGCGAAGAAATTTGGTGCTGAATATGCATACGGTGATGTAAAAGAAATCATCGATGGTAAAGAGTACAAAACAATTATTGCTGGTAAAAAAGAATATAAAACACGTGCAATTATCGTTGCAAGCGGTGCAGAGTATAAAAAGATTGGTGTGCCAGGTGAAGCAGAACTTGGCGGCCGCGGTGTATCATATTGTGCAGTATGTGATGGTGCATTCTTTAAAGGTAAAGAACTTGTTGTTATTGGCGGCGGAGATTCTGCTGTTGAAGAGGGTGTGTTCTTAACACGCTTCGCATCAAAAGTAACGATTGTTCACCGTCGTGACACTCTTCGCGCACAGAAAATTTTGCAAGATCGTGCTTTCCAAAATGAGAAAGTAGATTTCATCTGGAATCACACGATTAAAGAAATTAACGATGCAAATGGTAAAGTAGGAAGTGTAACACTTGTAGATGTAAACAGTGGAGAAGAACAAGAAGTTAAAACTGACGGCGTTTTCGTATACATCGGTATGTTACCATTATCAAAACCGTTTGTTGAGCTAGGTATTACAAATGAAAATGGTTATGTTGAAACGAACGAGCGTATGGAAACGAAAGTTCCTGGTATTTTCGCAGCTGGTGATGTTCGTGAAAAAATGCTTCGTCAAATTGTAACTGCAACAGGTGATGGTAGTATTGCAGCGCAGAGTGCACAGCATTATATAGAAGAGTTAGTAGAAGAATTAAAAACTGTAACAGAAAAATAAGGGGATTTTTCCTTTTGAGAAGAAAGCTACCGATGGGTGGCTTTCTTTTTTTGTTCAAATGTCAAACTTTTGTCAAAAATAATTAAGAATTTAATGTTTCTTATTGTTATACTAGAATTTACGGAAAAAATCACTATAAGAAATGAGGAATTTATTCAGTATGGAATGGCGTAATATATATCGTGGATTTTGTATGGGCGTTAGTGATTTAATTCCTGGTGTGAGCGGCGGAACAATCGCTGTTGTGTTAGGGATTTATGAACAATTGCTCGCAGCAATTAGCGGATTCTTTAGTCGCGAATGGAAAAAACATTTAGCATTTTTAATCCCACTTGCAGCGGGTGTAGCGGCAGCTTTTCTAACGTTAAGTCACGTTATTAAATATTTATTAGCAAATCATTATGAACCGACTCAATTTTTCTTCCTCGGTTTAATTATTAGTATATTACCGATGTTAATGAGAGAAGCGGATGCAAAGGCAACGTTTAAAGGTGGTCATATTGCCTTATTAATAATTGCGGCAATTCTTGTTGCGATAACAGCATTCTTTAAACCAGATAAGGCAGCTGATCCAATTACGACGTTAACAATTTTAAATGCAATTGGCTTATTTTTCGCAGGATGGATGGCTAGTATGGCTATGCTTCTTCCTGGAATTAGCGGATCGTTTATTTTATTAATTATTGGTGTGTACCCGACAGCAATTAACGCTTTAACTACACTCAATTTACCGTTAATCGCGGTTATTGGTGCCGGCGTTATGGTTGGATTTGTTGTAAGTAGTAAAGGAATTAGTTTTTTATTAGATCGTTATAAAAGTATGACATTTGCGGCAATTATTGGACTTGTTATCGGTTCAATTGTCATTGTGTTCCCTGGCATTCCGACTGGTGGAATTTCAATTGTAAGTTCAATTATTACTTTTATTTTAGGATTTGCGGTTGTTACTTATTTCGGTAAGAAATAAGGATTTTTCGTCCCCTTAACGGTAAAAACGTTAAGGGGATTTTTATGTGCTATTCATGGGAAGTAAGGTATTTTGATTGCTTGTTATAGAAAAAATTTTACGATTGCTTAGCGAAAGGGGACTGGCACCTTCGTTGTAGCAAACTGTTTTTGATAGTATAATGAAATGAGTATGCAGTGAGAAATTTTGCTGCAAGTAGCTGAGGTGAAGAAACATGCAAAGAGTGACAAACTGTGTGTTAATTAGAGATAATGAAGTACTCTTACTCCAAAAACCTCGCCGAAATTGGTGGGTTGCGCCAGGCGGAAAGATGGAGCGTGGTGAGACGGTAAGAGATTCCGTTGTTCGCGAGTATCGTGAAGAAACAGGTATTTATTTAAAGAACCCAGCATTAAAAGGGGTCTTCACCTTTGTCATCCAAGAAGGTGATAAGGTTGTTTCTGAATGGATGATGTTCTCCTTTTTAGCAACAGATTTTGCAGGAGAAAACAAATTAGAGAGCGAAGAAGGCATCATTGGTTGGCATACATTTGATAAAATTGATGATTTAGCAATGGCACCAGGAGATTATCACATTATTGATTATTTAATTAAAGGGAATGGTATAATCTACGGTACATTTGTATATACCCCAGATTTTGAGTTGCTTTCATATCGATTAGATCCGAGTTAAATCTGCAAGGAGAGGATACGATGACAGAGAATAATGATATAAAAATGGTAATTATTACAGGGATGTCTGGAGCTGGAAAAACGGTAGCGTTACAAAGTTTTGAAGATTTAGGATATTTTTGTGTAGATAATTTACCACCGATGTTATTGCCGAAGTTTATTGAACTTATGGCGGATTCAAAAGGTAAAATGAATAAAGTGGCACTCGGTATTGATTTACGTGGCCGAGAGTTTTTTGAGTATTTATGGGGAGCACTTGATGATTTATCAGAACGTACATGGATTATCCCTCATATTTTATTTTTAGATGCGAAAGATAGCACGCTTGTAACTCGTTATAAAGAAACGAGACGTTCGCATCCACTTGCGCCAACTGGCTTGCCGTTAAAGGGAATTGAAGCTGAGCGAGGTCTATTAACTGATATGAAGGCGCGAGCGAATATTGTGCTTGATACATCAGATTTGAAACCGAAAGAATTAAGAGAAAAAATTGTTCACATATTCTCAACAGAAACTGAGCAAGCGTTCCGTGTAAATGTTATGTCATTTGGATTTAAGTACGGAATTCCAATTGATGCTGATTTAGTATTTGATGTTCGTTTTTTACCAAATCCATACTATATTCCACATATGAAGCCATTAACAGGACTGGATGAAGAAGTTTCGTCGTATGTGTTGAAATTTAATGAGACACATAAGTTTTTAGAGAAATTGACGGATCTTATTACTTTCATGCTGCCTCATTATAAAAGAGAAGGTAAGAGTCAACTTGTAATTGCGATTGGATGTACAGGGGGACAACATCGTTCTGTTACGCTTACAGAGTACCTTGGGAAACATTTGAAACCAGAGTATAGTGTTCATGTATCTCATCGTGATGTGGAGAAGAGAAAGGGCCATTAAGGGATGAAAAAAGAGAGAAAACCTAAAATTGTCATCATGGGAGGAGGAACTGGACTTTCTGTATTATTAAGAGGATTAAAACAATATCCTGTTGATATTACGGCAGTTGTAACAGTAGCCGACGATGGGGGCAGTTCAGGTAGACTACGTGATGAGCTAGAAATTCCACCTCCAGGTGATATTCGTAACGTACTTGTTGCGTTATCGGATGTAGAACCATTAGTGGAAGCTTTATTCCAGCACCGTTTTACAACTGGAGACGGGCTGAAAGGTCATGCGTTAGGAAATTTATTATTGGCAGGTATGACTTCGATTACAGGAGACTTTTACCACGCGATTACGGAGACAAGTAAAGTATTAAATGTCAGAGGACGTGTATTGCCAGCAGCGAATCAAAGTGCGGTACTTCATGCAGAGTTAGAAGATGGGGAAATTGTAACAGGTGAATCAAAGATCCCTTATTTCGGGAAGAAGATTAATCGTGTCTTTTTAACTCCAGAAGATGTAGAACCGCTATATGAAACGTTGATGGAAATTAAACGAGCTGATTTACTTGTTTTCGGTCCAGGAAGTCTGTACACGAGTATATTACCGAATTTAGTTGTTAATAAAATTGGGGACGCTGTTCTTGCTGCAAAAGCGAAGAAGGTATATGTGTGTAATGTTATGACGCAAGCGGGTGAAACGATGGGGTATACTGCGTTCGATCATGTGCAGGCGTTACATGATCATTTAGGTAAACCATTTATCGACACTGCAATTGTAAATAATCGTGATATTCCTTGTGAATTACGTAAGTTATATGAGGAAGAAATGTCGGGACCAGTTGTAGTGGATACAGATCGTTTTGCTGCAAATAATATCGAAATCATTCAAGATCAATTAGCGAAGTATGATGAGCGTGTTGTAAGACATGATACATTAAAGTTAGCTTCGATTTTATATTCACTGCTATAAATGTGCGTTGCCTCGTTTGAGGTAACGCTCCTCATTCATATAGGACAAGATTTTTGTTCCAAAATAATCGTATAAGGAGGTGTTGACTGTGTCATTTGCATCGGAAACCAAGAAAGAGTTGACCAACCTTGAAATGAAGGAATGCTGTGAGAAAGCTGAATTATCAGCGTTGCTTCGAATGAACGGGTCGCTTTCTTTTTCAAACCGTCGCTTATCTATCGATATTCAAACGGAAAATGCAGCAATCGCAAGAAGGATTTATACGCTTTTGAAAAAAGGATATGATGTGACGGTAGAATTACTTGTTCGTAAAAAAATGCGATTGAAGAAAAATAATGTATATATCGTGCGGCTTGTTGAGAAGTCTCGCGAAATATTAGCAGATCTTCGTATTGTTCGAGATGACTTTTCGTTAATTCGAAATATATCGCCGGAATTAATCGAGAAGAAATGTTGTAAACGATCGTATTTACGAGGTGCATTTTTAGCAGGTGGTTCAGTAAATAACCCAGAAACATCATCTTATCATTTAGAGATCTTTTCGTTATATAAGGAACATAATGATGCTATATGTGAACTGATGAACGGATTTGATTTAAATAGTAAGACGTTGGAAAGAAGAAAAGGGTACATTACGTATTTGAAAGAAGCTGAGAAAATTACAGAGTTTTTAAATATTATAGGTGCTCATAATGCACTTTTAAGATTTGAAGATATTCGAATTGTTCGCGATATGCGTAATTCAGTAAATCGTTTAGTTAACTGTGAAACAGCTAATTTAAATAAAACAATTGGTGCAGCGCTAAGGCAGATCGAGAATATCCGCTATATTGACGAGACGGTTGGGCTTGATATTTTGCCAGATAAATTAAGAGAAATTGCACAGTTACGAAGAGATTATCAAGATGTAACATTGAAAGAGTTAGGTGAGATGGTATCCGGGGGGAAAATTAGTAAATCGGGTATTAATCATCGTTTGCGTAAAATCGATGATATTGCAGAGAAATTACGCGCGGGGGAAGCAGTAGCAAAAAAATAAGAGGTTAAAGGGGAAATGGAGCTGTGGTTCAAAAACTGGTTAAAGTTTCATTAAAAAACGGCTTACAAGCACGTCCGGCTGCGTTGTTTGTGCAAGAGGCAAATCGTTTTCATTCTGATATTTTCATCGAGAAAGATGGGAAGACAGTTAATGCAAAGAGCATAATGGGGATTATGAGCTTAGCAATCGGAACTGGTAGCATGATTACAATTACAACAGAAGGTTCAGATGCAGAGGAAGCTTTAGAAGCATTAGCTGCATATGTACAATAAAAGGCTATCGCGAATGTGCGATAGCTTTTTTGTTTTGCTGTTTGTGGTGGGGAGCGGGGAGTTCGATTGGTGGGGGATGTAGACGGAAGTGCATAATAAAAAAGCGCCCTGTCTATAGGGCGCTTCCGCTTTCAATGTATCCAGCTCCGGCGTCTAGAATCTCCGGTCGTTTCACCCCTTCATTCGAGGCAAAAAGCGCCTCGGAATCAGGGGTTCCAACTTCCTCCTGTTCTAAACGAGCCGCCTTCGCTTTTAATTAATTAACGATTTGTAAAGATCTTATCGATTAAACCGTATTCTAGAGCTCTTTCTGCTGTCATGAAGTTGTCGCGGTCTGTGTCGCGTTGTAGAACTTCAAGTGGTTGACCTGTGCGGTCAGCAAGAATTTGGTTTAGTTTTTCACGTAAGAATAGGATACGTTTAGCAGCGATTTCGATTTCAGTCGCTTGACCTTGTGCTCCACCAAGTGGTTGGTGAATCATTACTTCACTGTTTGGAAGTGCATAACGTTTTCCTTTTTCACCTGCTGCAAGTAAGAATGCACCCATAGATGCAGCCATACCGATACAGATTGTTGATACTTGTGGTTTAATAAATTGCATTGTATCGTAAATTGCCATACCTGCTGTGATAGAACCACCAGGGCTGTTGATGTAGATGTGAATATCTTTTTCTGGATCTTGAGATTCCAAGAATAAAAGCTGGGAAACGATTGAGTTAGCTACGTTGTCATCAATTGCACTACCAAGCATAATGATGCGGTCTTTTAATAGTCGAGAGTAAATATCGTAAGCGCGTTCTCCACGATTTGTTTGTTCAATTACTGTAGGAATTAAATTCATCTGTTATTTCCTCCTTCTAAAGCTTTCTTAGTCTTATAATACAATTATGGTCAATAAAGGTCAAACGAAACCACTTTAAATCAAAAAAATATGTAGTTGTACCATGAAATATTCGCTATGTTTTTGAAATTCCCTGCTTATGTATCTTCAACATCATAACCGAATTACATAAATTTAAACGTTATAAAAACTGTAGAAAAAAAGAAAAGAACGCCTTTTGACTGAAGCGTTCTTTCGATATCTATTCTTTTAAAAGATAGGTTACTTTATTTAAAATCTTTTCGATGTGTTTCGCGTTTTTACTATACATTTCGCTCGCTGATTTCGACTTTGTTTCTAGGGAAAATAGTTCAAGATCAGCATGACATTTTTTTAAAGACGCTAATAATAAAGGCTTGTTTTGAGGAGAGGGCATTTGTAGTTTGTCATTATAAATGTCGATAGTAAGTTGTCCGTATGAATCCACTTGACCGAGAAAGACATTTTCAATAACAACACCAAGCTTTTCTAGTTCAGAATGTAGCCAAGCGCGGTTATGTCCACTAGCGGATAAAGGTTCGTCTAAAATATTGCCATCCATAATAACAGTTTGTGGTTCTTTTTCGTTTGGTACTTTTAAACCGATGTCTTTTGCTGTAAGTGGTTGGCGATCTTTCTTCAATAATACATTTAATTCTCCGCTAGGTTCTAGTACAGCAAATTCAACATCAGCTACGCTGAAAGCATCTTTTCCACGGAGAAGTTCCAGTAATTCGTCACTTGTATATTTTTCTTTCTTTAAGTTGTCTTCGAGTATCTTTCCGTCTTTTATTAATACGGTAGATTTTCCTTCAAAAAAATCTCGAGCTGTTTTGTTCTTTAAAGAGAGGATTCCTGTGAAAAAAGGTACCACAGCGAAAATGAGTATCGCAAAGACACCGTGGAAAAATTTTGAATCGAGCCCTGTAGATACTTGGGCAGCGATGTCACCGATTGTCATTCCGGCTATGTATTCAAAAAAGGAGAGCTGAGAGATTTGTCTTTTCCCTAACCATTTCGTAATAGCGAATAAAATAATTAATATGAATACAGAGCGAAGAATGACAAGTGTCCATTCCGGCAGGTGAGACATAGTCATTTCCTCCAGTCTACTTAAAACCCTTTATATTGAGGTTCTTCACGTTCTAATACTGAAACTCTATCCTTTAGATCAGCGATGACGCTGTCCATTTCTAACATACATTCATGAAAGACGCGTTTTGTTTCTTCGTCTTCTGAATTTAACGAAAGGGAACTTAAGCTTGCTTGAGCGCCCCTTAAACTAGCGAGGCATGTTTTTACACTAGCGATAACAGTCATGAAAACACCTCCTATCCTTTCGGTTTAAATAGCAATGCTCCGATGAATCCGAAAATGATAGCTGCTGATACACCAGCACTCGTTACTTTAAACATACCGGTAATTACGCCGACGATTCCGTGTTTAGCCGCTTCTTCCATCGCACCGTGAACGAGGGCATTGCCGAAGCTTGTAATTGGTACTGTTGCCCCGGCCCCAGCGAAATCAATTAGTGGTTCATACAAATTGAATCCATCTAATATAGCTCCAGCAACAACGAGCGTTGCCATCGTATGTGCAGGTGTAAGTTTGCCGACATCAAACATAAGTTGTCCAATTACGCATATAAGTCCACCAATAACGAAAGCCCAGAAAAAAATCATTGCGTTGCACCTCCAAATTCAATCGAAACAGCGTGAGCGATACACGGAATCGTTTCTTCTTGTTGGAATGTAAGAGGGGATAGTAAAGCACCTGTTGCAACGACAAGTATTTTTTTGAATTCTCCTCTTTTCATTCGGTTTAACAAATGTCCGTATACGACTGTTGCTGAACAGCCTGGACCACTTCCACCAGCTATGACAGGTTGACCTTCTCTATAAATGATGATTCCGCAATCTTGAAATTGCTCGCTCTTTACCTTTGTTCCATGTTTATGTAGTAGGTCGTAAGCAATTTCGCGACCGACATGTCCAAGATCACCTGTTACGATTAAGTCGTAATAAGAGGCGTCGATTTGTCGTTCGCGTAAATGGGCTTCAATCGTATCGACAGCAGCTGGAGCCATCGCGCCTCCCATATTAAATGGATCTGTTAGTCCCATATCAATAACTCGTCCAATGGTGGCCGATGTTACTTGTGGACCATATCCAGTGTCGCTTAAAATAGCCGCGCCTGCACCGGTCACTGTCCACTGAGCCGTAGGAGGTTTTTGACCACCATATTCAGTTGGATAGCGGAATTGTTTTTCTACCGCAGCGTTATGACTTGATGCCCCAGTTAATAAATACTTTGCACCTTTTGCATTTACGATACTTGCGCCGAGTGCTAAGCCTTCCATAGAGGTAGAACAGGCGCCGAATAAACCGAGATAAGGTGTTCCGAGTGTGCGGCATGCAAAGCTCGTTGGAGTTATTTGGTTAATTAAATCCCCTGCGAGTACGAATTGAATATCGTCTTTACGGAGCTTTGCCTTTTCGGTAGCGCGGCTACAAGCTTCTTCAAATAAAATTTTATGCGCCTTTTCGTAAGAATCTTGTCCCAGCCATAAATCTTCATGCAGGGTATCGAAGTCTTCAGGGATTTTTCCATTTGCCTCAAATGGACCACCGACTACACCTGTTGAGATGATAACTGGTTTGTTTTCGAATACCCATGTTCGGTGTCCTTGTAACATTTACAGCCCTCCCCATTGAAAGAGAATCGTTTTAATAAGAGCGATGACAAAAGCTGAAAATACGCCAAATAAGATGACCGATCCTGCTAGTTTAAACATGTTACCACCAACGCCGAGAACGAACCCTTCTGTACGGTGTTCAATACACGCGGCAATAACAGAGTTACCAAATCCAGTAACGGGAACTGCGGTGCCAGCACCAGCAAATTGCCCAAGGCGATCGTAGACGCCAAATCCCGTCAGTAGCATGGAGATAAAAATAAGAGTTGCAACGGTAGGGTTCCCAGCAGAGCGTTCAGTGAAATCAAAATACGTAATATAAAAGGTAGAAATCAGCTGGCCTATTAGACAAATGAATCCCCCGACGAAAAAAGCCTTTATACAATTTTTTAAAACGGGGCGCTTCGGTTCGCGCTGTTGTTCAAATTTTTTATATTCTTGTTGCACAGGTGTTAAATTTTTATCTTTACTAGACATTTGAATCCTTCCTTCTCTTTTAGAAAGCTTAAATATTAGATCCCATTTCTGATTGAATGAGTTTCAATTGATCTTTAATGCCATCCTTGCTTATTTTCTTGTTCTTAATTTTGTTTTCAAGTTCTTCTATGAGCATAAAAATCTTTTTGTCCGTACTTACACGAATATCGAAAGTAGGGTTCTCATCACTTAGCTTCTTTTTTAATTTACTTCGTAAAGGTTTTAAACCAAATCTTTCGTGATGTTCAGGTTTGATGGCTATGTAAAGATCTAAATTTGTATTAACTGCGGTAGCTTCTATAATTCCCTCCATAGCAAGAGCTTTTTTCTTAGCGTCTTGCGATATAGATTGATTAAAGGATTCTGTGCTCATTTTTGTTAATTTAGGGCCCTTTTTCTCATCTGTGCGCTTCGCTTCTTCTTTCTTTACTTTTTTATCTAACGGGCTATTATCGCATCCGGTAAGTGAACCGATTAGGAGCACAAATAACGCGGCTATGATTCCGAGTTTTCGCATTATAATCATTCCATTTCTATTGCATTATGTAATTTGAGAAAAAGGATGATTGCATATCATCCTTTTTCTATTTCACAGCAAGATTTACTCGTTATTGCTGTGAGTATTGTGGCTCTTCTTGCTGGACTTCTTCAACGCGTGGGTTTAAAGAATCGATAATTGTTTGTGTTTGCTGCGCAGCTGTTTGGAAAAGTTGCTTTGCTTGTTGGTTATCCGTATCAAGAGCGAATCCCTCTAAGCTAGCTTGTGCACTTTTTAATCCAGAAACAGTTTGCTTTAGTTTAGTAATTACAGTCATTGAATGAAGCCCCCTTTGGAATATCAATTCAAAGATTATAATTTGTGAATTGGGGTGAATTTATGATTGGAAAATTTAGGGGAGAGATATGTTTTATATGCTCTTAGCTAAGGTGCATAAAGGATTAAGGGGATATTTTTATTGATTTAGATGGATTTTATTGCTATTATTATGAGAAGAAAATGAAGTGTTTTTTATATCCATGCGCCCATAGCTCAGTCGGATAGAGCGGTGGTTTCCGGTACCACGTCTGCCGGGGGTTCGAATCCCTCTGGGCGCGTCAAAAAGTCCTAACTTACGTTTTGTAGGTTAGGACTTTTTTATTTCCCTCTTGTTATATCTAGTGATAAGATTTACTATTAGTACTTGGTAATAATGTTGTGCTTTATTATTTTCTTTCAATATTATTCATTTTTCGGTTGTAAGTTGTAAATCTCATTAATACATATAAATTAATAATATTTTGGAATGGGTGTCTGTGATAGCATTCTCCTTTTACCAAACTTATTGTACAATAGAAACAAGGGGGAGATTAGTTTGAAGGCAAGTCTTTTACAAGAACAAAGCTTACGTTTGGCAATGACACAAGAGTTAAGGCAAGCGATTACAATGCTCCAGTATAATGTACAAGAATTATCGGAGTTTTTGTATGAGCAATCGTTAGAGAATCCCCTTATTGAGTTAGGTGGTTTTGAGAGGGAGAAGAAAAAGAGCTCTAACACAAGTAAAAGTACCAGCAAACAAGTCGAGAATCAGATGGAAATCTACAGCGTGGATTCAACAACGATTCAGCAACATTTATTAAATCAAATACAGTATTATAAAATAGAAGAAGAAGAGCGAAAAGTAGCTTCCTTCATTATTATGAATATGGATGGAAATGGGTATTTACAAGAAACGAATGAAGAGTTAGCAGATCTCCTTTCCGCACCGCTTCATGTAGTCGACCGCTCTGTTGAGCTTGTCCAATCACTCGAGCCAGCAGGGGTAGGAGCACGTAATATTCAGGAATGTCTAACTTTGCAATTGAAGCGCTTACAAAGACGGAATGGATTAGCGGAAGAGGTTATAGAGGATCACTTTGCTTATTTCGTGAAGAAAGATTGGCGAAAGCTCATTCAAGTACTGAAGTGTAGTAATGAGGAATTGCAAAGTGCGGTAAATTGTATAACGTCATTACAACCAAAGCCAGGTCTTGCATTTTCTTCTGATAAACCACTTTATATTGTGCCTGATATGGCGGTGAAAAAAGATGGTGATCGTCTCGTTTTACAAATGAATGAGAGAAATATGCCAAGAATTGAAATTCATTCTGAGTATAGTGCGCTTCTAAATAATAGTGAAAGTGAAGTTGCTTCTTACGTATCGGAGAAATATCAGCATGTGCAATGGATTATGCGCAGTTTGAAACAGAGAAAACAAACGCTCTTACAAGTAATGGGCATCATAATGGAAAAACAGCGTGATTTCTTCTGGGAAGGTCCAGCGTATTTAAAACCGCTTGCTTTAAAAGAAGTAGCAGAAGAATTAAGTGTGCATGAATCTACAATTAGTCGTGCAACGCGAAATAAATATGTGCAAACACCACACGGTTTATTTGAGATGAAATCGTTCTTTAGCAATGCCGTGTCGACTACTGAAGATGAAGCAGTTTCTACAAAGCGTGTAAAACAATTTATTCAAACACTTGTTGAAGCGGAGAATAAGAAAAAGCCACTTTCAGATCAAAAGATTTCAAAATTATTAGAAGAAGAGCATGAAATCGTTATTTCTCGAAGAACAGTTGCGAAATATAGAGAACAGATGCATATTCCAGCTTCGTCTCTAAGAAAAACAATTGGATAGGTGAAGAAGATGAAAGTTGTACTATATACAAAAAAAGATTGTGGTCTTTGTGAAAAAGCGAAACAAGTTTTAAAGGAAGTACAATGTGAATATTCTTTTCAAATCGAGGAAATAGATATATATGAAGATAATGACCTTTTGGAGAAATATCATTTAATGATTCCGGTTGTAGAAATAGGCGGGGAACAGGTAGAATATGGTAACATTCACAAAGGTGTCATAATAAACTATATAAACAATGCAGTTAAGAGTTGAATAAGTTTCTATCTCCTGTTACAATAATACACGTAGCAGGGATTATTTTTTTAACCTATGTGGGACATAAAATGTCACTACGGGACACAAAGTGACCACAAGGGGAAATGAACCAATGTAGTGAGGAGAAAAGATATGCGCTCATGGATTCAGAACACAAAAAAATTATTACCTGATCTGCTACCTGTTATGCAAACGAGAATGCAAGTTCTTCAATACATCAGGCTCATGCAGCCGATTGGAAGAAGGAACTTATCAGCAAGTCTCGGTATGACAGAACGAGTATTGCGAAGTGAAGTTCAAGTTTTGAAAGAACAAAACTTAGTTCACGTCGCTTCTTCTGGAATGACTTTGACAGAAGAAGGAACAGCTTTAGTTCTTGCTTTGGAAGACTTTATGAAAGAAATTTCCGGGTTAAAGGTTTTAGAAAAACAACTTAAGGAAACATTAGACTTGGATGAAGTTTTCGTTGTCCCTGGTGATAGTGATGAATCACCTTGGGTCAAACTGGAGATGGGCCGTGCTTGTGTGACTTGTATAAAAGAACGTCTGACAGTGAATAATATCGTTGCTGTGGCTGGAGGAACTACGCTAGCTGCTGCTGCGGACATGATGCAACTTGATTGCAAAGATTTACATATGCTATTTGTCCCAGCACGTGGTGGAATTGGAGAAGGTGTTGAGTTAGAAGCCAATACCATTTGCGCCAAAATGGCACAAAATACGATGAGTAATTATCGCTTATTGTATGTTCCAGATCACGTTAGTAGCGAAGCATATGCGTCCATTGTAACAGAGCCCTCCGTGAAAGAAGTTCTTGAGTTGATTCGATCTTCCAATATCGTCATTCATGGAATTGGTGATGCGCTAACAATGGCACGTCGCAGAAATACTTCAGAAGCAGATTGGTTAAAGATTCAGGCAAGCGAAGCAGTTGGCGAAGCTTTCGGTTACTACTTTAATGAACAAGGAAATGTTGTTCATAAAGTAAGAACAGTTGGTATGCAACTTGAAGATTTACAAAATGTATCTCACGTTGTTGCAGTCGCTGGAGGTTCTTCAAAGGCAAAGGCAATACAGGCTGTAATAAAGCAAGGGCACACTTCAATTCTAATTACAGATGAAGGTGCAGCAAAACAGTTAACAAAGGGTATTACCCTTTAAATATAATCCCCCAAGGAGGAAATTCAAATGACTAAAATTGGTATTAATGGATTTGGACGTATCGGACGTAACGTATTCCGCGCAGCTCTTAACAACTCTGAGGTAGAAGTAGTAGCAATCAACGACTTAACAGATGCTAAAACATTAGCTCACCTTTTAAAATATGACACAGTTCACGGAACTTTAAATGCAGAAGTATCTGCTAACGAAAACAGCATCGTTGTTAACGGTAAAGAAATTAAAGTTATCGCTGAGCGTGACCCAGCTCAATTACCATGGAGCGACTACGGAGTAGAAGTAGTAGTAGAATCTACTGGCCGCTTCACTAAAAAATCAGACGCTGAGAAACACTTAGGTGGATCAGTTAAGAAAGTTATCATCTCAGCTCCAGCTTCTGACGAAGATATCACTGTAGTTATGGGTGTTAACCACGAACAATACGATGCAGCTAACCACAACGTAGTATCTAACGCTTCTTGTACTACAAACTGTCTAGCTCCATTCGCTAAAGTATTAAACGAAAAATTCGGCGTAAAACGCGGAATGATGACAACAATTCACTCTTACACTAATGACCAACAAATCTTAGACTTACCACACAAAGATTTACGTCGTGCTCGTGCAGCAGCTGAAAACATGATCCCAACATCTACTGGTGCTGCTAAAGCTGTAGCATTAGTATTACCAGAACTTAAAGGTAAATTAAACGGTGGCGCTGTACGTGTTCCAACTGCTAACGTTTCTCTTGTTGACTTAGTTGTTGAACTTGACAAAGAAGTAACAGTTGAAGATGTAAACGCAGCATTCAAAGCAGCAGCTGAAGGCGAATTAAAAGGTATCCTTGGATACAGCGAAGAGCCATTAGTATCTATCGACTATAACGGATGTACAGCTTCTTCTACAATCGATGCATTATCTACAATGGTAATGGAAGGTAACATGGTTAAAGTACTTTCTTGGTACGATAACGAAACTGGTTACTCTAACCGCGTAGTAGACTTAGCAGCATACATGACTTCTAAAGGTCTTTAATTCTTAAGTATATAAGCAATCAATGACAAAACGAGGGAGAGGGTTTGTTCCCTCTCTCTCTTCTTTCGTTTTAGAAGCAAATGTGTTAAGCTTTTGAATGGGTTTTGTCAATCCTAACTAGTAGTCGGAGGGAAATCCAATGAACAAAAAATCAATTCGTGACGTAGATTTAAAAGGTAAGCGTGTATTTTGCCGCGTTGATTTCAACGTACCTATGAAAGAAGGCAAAATTACAGATGAAACTCGTATCCGTGCAGCTCTTCCTACAATTCAATATTTAGTAGAGCAAGGTGCGAAAGTAATTTTAGCAAGTCATTTAGGCCGTCCAAAAGGTCAAGCAGTAGAAGAATTACGTCTTACTCCAGTAGCAGCACGTTTAGGCGAGCTTCTTGGTAAAGATGTTAAAAAAGCGGACGAAGCATTCGGACCAGTTGCACAAGAAATGGTTGCAGCAATGAACGAAGGCGACGTATTAGTTCTTGAAAACGTACGTTTCTATGCGGGCGAAGAAAAGAACGATGCAGAACTTGCGAAAGAATTTGCAGCTCTTGCTGATATCTTCGTAAACGATGCATTCGGTGCAGCTCACCGTGCTCACGCTTCTACAGCAGGAATCGCAGACTACCTACCAGCAGTATCTGGTCTATTAATGGAAAAAGAGTTAGATGTATTAGGTAAAGCACTTTCTAACCCAGAACGTCCATTCACAGCTATCATCGGTGGTGCGAAAGTAAAAGATAAAATCGGTGTAATTCGTCATCTATTAGACAAAGTAGATAACTTAATCATCGGTGGTGGACTTGCTTACACATTTGTTAAAGCTTTAGGTCATGAAATTGGTCTATCTCTATGTGAAGACGACAAGATCGAACTAGCTAAAGAATTTATGCAACTTGCAAAAGAAAAAGGCGTAAACTTCTACATGCCAGTTGATGTTGTAATCACAGAGGAATTCTCTGAAACTGCAACAACTCAAATCGTAGGTATCGACTCTATCCCTTCTACTTGGGAAGGCGTGGACATCGGTCCTAAAACACGTGAAATTTATGCAGATGTAATTAAAAATTCTAAGCTTGTTGTATGGAATGGACCAATGGGTGTATTCGAAATGACTCCATTCGCAGAAGGTACAAAAGCAGTAGGACAAGCATTAGCAGATGCAGAAGATACATACTCTGTTATCGGCGGTGGTGACTCTGCAGCAGCTGTTGAAAAATTCGGTATGGCTGATAAAATGAGCCACATTTCTACTGGCGGCGGTGCGTCATTAGAATTCATGGAAGGCAAAGAACTTCCAGGTGTAGTTTGTCTTAACGACAAATAAGTAGCAGCCAAAGAAAAAGGACGGTGCAAAGCATGCGTAAACCAATTATCGCAGGTAACTGGAAAATGAATAAAACTCTATCTGAAGCAGTTAGCTTCGTAGAGGAAGTTAAAGGTCAAATCCCAGCAGCTTCAGCTGTTGATGCAGTAGTTTGCTCTCCAGCTCTATTCTTAGAGCGCTTAGTAGCGGCAACTGAAGGAACTGATTTACAAGTAGGTGCACAAAACATGCACTTCGAAAAAAATGGTGCATTCACTGGCGAAATTAGCCCAGTAGCACTTAGCGACTTAAAAGTAGGCTACGTAGTACTTGGCCACTCTGAGCGTCGTGAAATGTTTGCTGAAACAGACGAGTCAGTAAACAAAAAGACTCTTGCAGCATTTGAACATGGTTTAACACCAATCGTTTGTTGTGGTGAGACTTTAGAAGAGCGCGAAAGCGGAAAAACATTTGATCTAGTAGCAGGTCAAGTGACAAAAGCACTTGCAGGTTTAACAGAAGAGCAAGTTAAAGCAACTGTTATCGCTTATGAGCCAATCTGGGCTATCGGTACAGGTAAATCTTCTTCTTCTGCAGATGCAAATGAAGTATGTGCGCACATCCGTAAAGTTGTTGCAGAAGCTGTTTCTCCAGAAGCTGCAGAAGCTGTTCGTATTCAATACGGCGGTAGCGTAAAACCAGAAAACATTAAAGAGTATATGGCACAATCTGACATCGACGGCGCTTTAGTTGGCGGTGCTAGCTTAGAGCCTGCTTCGTTCTTAGGTCTTCTGGGGGCGGTAAAATGAGAAAGCCAACAGCTTTAATCATTCTTGATGGTTTCGGACTACGTGAAGAAACTTACGGGAATGCTGTAGCACAAGCTAAGAAACCTAATTTTGATGGTTACTGGAACAAATTCCCTCACACAACGCTTACAGCTTGTGGTGAGGAAGTAGGTCTTCCAGAAGGTCAAATGGGTAACTCTGAGGTTGGTCACTTAAATATCGGTGCAGGCCGCATCGTATACCAAAGCTTAACACGCGTAAACGTTGCAATTCGTGAAGGTGAGTTCGATCAGAACGAAACTTTCCAAAATGCAATTAAAAGCGTAAAAGAAAAAGGTACTGCTCTTCATTTATTCGGTTTACTTTCTGATGGTGGTGTGCACAGTCACATGAACCATATGTTTGCTCTTCTTCGCTTAGCTGCAAAAGAAGGCGTGGAGAAAGTTTATATCCATGCATTCTTAGACGGCCGCGATGTTGGACCACAAACAGCAAAAGGTTATATCGATGCAACAAATGAAGTAATTAAAGAAACAGGTGTAGGACAATTCGCGACTATCTCTGGTCGTTATTACTCCATGGACCGTGACAAGCGTTGGGATCGCGTAGAAAAATGTTACCGTGCTATGGTGAATGGCGAAGGACCTACTTATAAATCAGCAGAAGAGTGTGTAGAAGACTCTTATGCAAATGGTATCTACGATGAATTCGTATTGCCGTCTGTAATTGTTAACGAAGATGACACGCCAGTTGCAACAATCAATAATGATGATGCAGTTATCTTCTATAACTTCCGTCCAGACCGTGCAATTCAAATTGCTCGTGTATTTACAAACGAAGACTTCCGTGAGTTCGATCGTGGTGAAAAAGTACCTCACATTCCTGAATTCGTTTGTATGACACATTTCAGTGAAACTGTTGATGGTTACGTGGCATTCAAGCCAATGAACCTTGATAACACATTAGGTGAAGTTGTTGCGCAAGCGGGATTAAAGCAACTTCGCATCGCGGAAACTGAAAAGTATCCGCACGTTACATTCTTCTTTAGCGGTGGTCGTGAGGCTGAATTCCCAGGAGAAGAGCGTATCTTAATTAACTCACCGAAGGTTGCAACGTATGACTTGAAACCTGAAATGAGCATTTACGAAGTAACGGACGCTTTAGTAAATGAAATTGAAAATGATAAACATGATGTTATCATTCTTAACTTTGCAAACTGTGATATGGTTGGCCATTCTGGGATGATGGAACCAACAATTAAAGCAGTAGAAGCAACTGACGAATGTTTAGGAAAAGTTGTAGAAGCGATTCTTGCAAAAGATGGTGTAGCACTTATTACTGCTGACCATGGTAATGCTGATCAGGAGTTAACTGCTGATGGTGGACCAATGACAGCTCATACAACTAACCCGGTTCCTTTCATCGTTACAAAAAATGATGTAGAGCTTCGTGAAGGTGGTATTTTAGGAGATATCGCTCCAACAATGCTTACACTTTTAAATGTGGAACAACCGAAAGAAATGACAGGTAAAACAATTATTAAATAATTTGCTTATATAAAAAGGAGAGAATTTATTATGTCAACAATTATTGATGTTTATGCTCGCGAAGTCCTTGACTCTCGTGGTAACCCAACTGTAGAAGTAGAAGTTTACACAGAAAGCGGCGCTTTCGGACGCGCTATCGTACCAAGTGGTGCATCTACTGGTGAGCACGAAGCAGTAGAATTACGTGACGGTGACAAATCTCGTTACCTTGGTAAAGGTGTTATGAACGCAGTAAACAACGTTAACGAAGCAATCGCTCCAGAAATCGTTGGTTTCGACGTAACTGACCAAGCTGGTATCGACCGTGCTATGATCGAATTAGATGGCACTCCAAACAAAGGTAAACTAGGCGCTAACGCTATCCTTGGTGTATCTATGGCAGTAGCTCACGCAGCAGCTGACTTCGTAGGTCTTCCATTATACCGTTACCTTGGTGGATTCAATGCAAAACAATTACCAACTCCAATGATGAACATCATCAACGGTGGTTCTCACGCTGATAACAACGTTGACTTCCAAGAGTTCATGATCTTACCAGTTGGTGCTCCAACATTCAAAGAATCAATCCGTATGGGTGCTGAAGTATTCCATGCACTTAAAGCGGTATTACATGACAAAGGTCTTAACACTGCAGTAGGTGACGAAGGTGGATTCGCTCCAAACCTTGGTTCTAACCGTGAAGCATTAGAAGTAATCATCGAAGCTATCGAAAAAGCTGGTTACAAAGCTGGCGAGAACGTATTCTTAGGAATGGACGTTGCTTCTTCTGAGTTCTACAACAAAGAAACTGGTAAATATGACCTTGCAGGCGAAGGCCGTACTGGCTTAACTTCTGCAGAAATGGTTGATTTCTACGAAGAGCTTTGCAAAGACTTCCCAATCATCTCTATTGAAGATGGTTTAGACGAAAACGACTGGGATGGTCACAAATTATTAACTGAGCGTATCGGTGATAAAGTACAATTAGTTGGTGACGATTTATTCGTAACTAACACTCAAAAACTTGCTGAAGGTATCGAAAAAGGTATCTCTAACTCAATCTTAATTAAAGTTAACCAAATCGGTACTTTAACTGAGACTTTCGAAGCTATCGAAATGGCTAAACGTGCTGGTTACACAGCAGTTGTATCTCACCGTTCTGGTGAAACTGAAGATGCTACAATCGCTGACATCGCAGTTGCAACTAACGCTGGCCAAATCAAAACTGGTTCTATGAGCCGTACGGACCGTATTGCTAAGTACAACCAATTATTACGTATCGAAGACGAGCTAGGCGAAATCGCTGTTTATGATGGTATCAAATCTTTCTACAACATCAAACGATAATTGTAGAAAATAACGACAGACCGTGAGAAATCACGGTCTGTTTTTTTATGCTTAAAATTGCTCACTCGTCATAAGTGACATGAAATGTTTAAAGAAGAGATTATAATCAAAATCGATAGCAATTTGTTGCGAGGGCCGATTGATGAATGGGCTTGATCCTACTAAAGAGCGGAAATCACCGATGCTTGCTCCTTGAGCGTAAGATTCGGTCATGACGGTAATTGGTGATTTGTAGTAGGTAAACATAGAATTATCAAGTAAAGCTAATATCGGTATCGTGTCATGAAAAGGGCAGCCTTTTAATTGTGGCAAAATTTTTTCGTAATATCCATAGTAGTAATGATCGAATAGAGGTTTAACGAGAGAAGCCTTTCCTTTCGCCTCAATATATTCAGCCATGTCAGGTGTAACGATGGAATACTGAGTTACATTTAACGGGTATATGTACATGTTGGATGTGGATTGTAATACAATGTTAGCCGCGATTGGATCACCATAAAAATTCGCTTCTGATATGGGAGTTACATTACCTGGGTGCAAAAAGGCACCACCCATTACGTAATAAGACTTGATTTGCTGCATTAAATTTTTACATAAAATAAATAAAACAGCTAGGGAAGTGAGTCGCCCTAAACTTACAATGATTAGTTCGTCTTTATACTGCTCGATAAGCGGGATAACTTCAAAAAAATTCTCCATTTCCCCGTTTTGTAACTTTTCATTTGGGATGATTGGCCCTAACCCTTCTTTACCGTGAATATTGGTAAAAAAAGCGGGAGGATCTCCATTGAGAGGACGGTCTGAACCACCAAATATTTTTATATCTCTATTTCTTGATTTTTGTTTAAGAAAATGAGCATTTTGTACGGACATTTCTTTTGGAACATTGCCGTAATCAGCGACAATCCCAACGATTTCAATTTCATCGATAAAGAATGCAAGGAGGAGGGCTATCGTATCATCGATTCCAGGATCACAAAAAATGAGAACTTTTTTAGACATATGTTCACCACCTATATTTATATATATGTGTGCTAAAGAGAAGGAAGAATAAAAATGGAGTGAAGAATTTTGTTTTATTAAAATAACAACCATCAAAATTCAGAAAATATAAACTTTATATAATAGGTCAAGGTTTTTGACGTAAATTACATTCGGAAACGCAGTCATATCAAGGGTGTAAGCGTATAATATAGTGAATTTTCATTGTCGATTTGATAAATTGCAGCATTTTACAATTTATACTATGATAAAGATATTAACAGAAGATCGTATAAACATGAGGGATGATGAAGATGAAATTTACAAAGATTCTTGTCCAAATTGCTGCTCTTTATGTGTTTTATATGGTTGGAACTTGGCTGCAAGAAATGTTAAATATGCCGATTCCAGGAAGTTTAATTGGGATGTTTCTCTTACTTGTTTTACTTAGCTTAAAAGTTCTGCCTGTGAAATGGTTTGATTTAGGAGCAGAAACACTCGTTGCGATTATGCCGTTTTTATTAATTCCGCCAACACTTGGCCTAATGAATTACGGTGCTTTTTTTATGAGTAAAGGAATTTCTCTTTTCATTACAATTGTAGCGAGTACATTTTTAATTATTATCGTCGCAGGACATACAGGACAATATCTTGCGAATAGAAAGGAAAAAGAGACACAATGAGCCAAATATTAATCGGAATCGGTTGGGTTCTTTTTACGGTGCTATTATATCAATTATCTAAAAAAATCTATAAATTATTTCCAACACCATTTACAATTCCAATGCTTGTAGCGACAGGATTAATGGCTTTCTTATTTATCATGCTTGATATACCGTATCAAAACTATATGGAAAGCGGTGGTGGCTGGATTGCGAAGCTACTTGGACCAGGTGTTGTAGCATTTGCAATCCCGCTTTATAAACAACGCCACGTTCTGCAAAAATATGTTGTACCAATTGCTGGTGGCGTATTGGTAGGTACAACAGTGGCGATTGCAAGTGATTTCGCTATCGCCACGCTTATGGGAACAGATAAAAGTTTAATTTTATCTTCTTTACCAAAGTCAGTGACAATGCCAGTTGCGATGAGTGTATCTGAACAAGTGGGCGGTGTCCCTTCCTTAACAGCGGCCTTCGTCGTTATCGCAGGTATTACTGGAACGATTACAGGCCCGCTTTTATTAAAATGGAGCCGTGTTACAAACTCTGTTGGTAAAGGTATCGGATTTGGATGTGCGTCTCATATTATGGGTGTTATGAGAGCGATGAAAAATAATGAGCATGAAGGTGTTATTGGATCGGTAACAATGACATTAACAGCAATTTTGACATGTTTGCTCGGACCATTATTTGCAATGATGTTTATGTAATAGAAGAAAAGCGAGAGCGACCCTATAGCTCTCGCTTTTCTATAGGATTTATGCTACAGTTAAAATAACTGAATCTTTGTAGGAGGTACGCCAAGTGCATACGTTATTATCCGTTTTACTTATTATTGTATCGATTTTAATGATTGTTATGGTACTTATGCAGTCTAGTAATAGCTCAGGCCTTTCAGGTGCAATTTCAGGCGGTGCAGAGCAATTATTTGGTAAGCAAAAAGCACGTGGAATTGAAGCAGTATTAAACCGTATTACGATTGTTTTAGCCGTTCTATTCTTCGTATTAACAATTGCTGTTACGTACTTAAATTTATAGAATTGAAAGAAGAAGCGTTAGTAAGTTGTACTAATGGTTCTTCTTTTTTTATTTTGCCATTTGAAAGATGTTTCTAATTAGATTATAGAAATATAAATATGGTACACTAGATATAGAAAGAATACGACTAGATTACAGAAGAGAAAGAGGAGAAGTACATGATGAAGTTAGCATCTCCGAAACCATTTACATTTGAGGGTGGAGACCGCGCTGTTTTATTACTACATGGTTTCACAGGAAACTCAGCTGATGTACGTATGTTAGGGCGTTTCTTAGAAAAGAAAGGCTACACTTGTCATGCGCCAATTTATAAAGGGCACGGTGTACCACCAGAAGAGCTTGTTCATACGGGTCCTGAAGATTGGTGGCAAGACGTAACGGAGGCATATCAGCTTTTAAAAGATAAAGGCTTTGAGAAAATTGCTGTTGTTGGATTATCACTTGGCGGAGTATTTTCTTTAAAATTAGGTTATACAGTACCGGTTTTAGGTGTGGTACCAATGTGTGCACCGATGTATATTAAGAGTGAAGAAACGATGTACCAAGGTATATTGGCATATGCCCGCGAATATAAAAATCGTGAGCAAGAATCACCAGAGCAAATCGAACAAGAAATGTTGGAATTCCAAAAGACACCGATGAATACATTAAAAGCATTACAACAATTAATTGCTGACGTACGTAACAATGTGGATATGATTTATGCACCAACATTTGTTGTACAAGCGCGTCATGATGAAATGATTAATACAGATAGTGCTAACATTATTTATAACGGTGTAGAATCTACGTTAAAAGACATTAAATGGTATGAAGACTCTACGCATGTCATTACACTTGATAAACAGCGTGAAGAGCTACATGAGGATGTATATAACTTCTTGGAGCAACTAGATTGGTAAGATCTAGTTGCCTCTTTTTTTCATAAGGGAATTTTTTATCCCGCATTAACGGGCAGTAAAACCCCCACCTCAAAATTAGGTGGGAGATCAACTGCCCGTAAATGCCCGATTGTTTAACTAATAATCAGCGGGGGATGAACAAAACCCCCACTGATTAAAGTTTCACTTTATGGAAGCTGTAAAAAAATCATTGGGAGATGATTGAAGTTTCGCTTTATACATCCCCCATCTTTCGGATACACTAAATAATATAAGGGTTTAAAGGAGGTATTTCTGCTTGGAAGAAATCATACAAGAACATATTGATAAGTTGTTATTATTTATGAGAGAAGAAGCGTATAAACCGTTAACAATACAAGAGTTAGAAGCGGCATTTGGAATTGAAGGTTCTGAAGGCTTTAAAGATTTTGTAAAGGCACTTGTGATGATGGAAGAGAAGGGACTTGTTATCCGCACACGTAGTAATCGCTACGGTCTTCCTGAAAAGATGAATTTAGTACGTGGTAAGTTAATTGGACATGCACGTGGCTTTGCATTCGTAGTACCAGACGAGAAGAAAACGGGAGACGATGATCTTTTCATCCCGCCTACAGAATTAAACGGTGCACTTCATGGTGATACAGTATTAGCACGTGTTAGCTCACAATCAAGTGGATCACGCCAAGAAGGTTCAATTGTTCGTATTTTAGAGCGTGGAACGAAGGAACTAGTTGGTACATATACAGAATCGAAAAACTTTGGGTTTGTTATACCTGATAATAAGCGTTGGACAAGTGATATTTTCATCTTGAAAAGCGCATCAATGGGTGCTGTAGAAGGCCATAAAGTAGTTGTGAAAATTACGAGCTATCCAGAGAATCGTTTAAGTGCAGAAGGTGAAGTTATTCAAATTCTAGGTCATAAAAATGATCCAGGAGTAGATATTTTATCTGTCATCCATAAACACCATTTACCTTTAGCATTTCCTGAAGAAGTGATGGAGCATGCAAACAGTGTACCAGAAACGATTTCAGAAGAGGATTTAAAAGATCGCCGTGATTTACGTGACCAAATGATTGTTACAATTGACGGCGCAGATGCAAAAGACTTAGATGACGCTGTTACAGTAACGAAGCTTGAGAACGGTAACTACAAGCTTGGTGTTCATATTGCGGATGTAAGTCATTACGTTCAAGAAGGTTCTCCAATTGATGTTGAAGCAGCAGAGAGAGCGACGAGTGTATATCTTGTAGACCGTGTAATTCCGATGATTCCGCATCGTTTATCAAACGGTATTTGTTCGTTAAATCCGAAAGTAGACCGTCTGACACTATCTTGTGAAATGGAAATCAACAATCTAGGTGATGTTGTAAAGCACGAGATTTTCCAAAGTGTGATTAAAACGACAGAGCGTATGACGTATGCTGACGTAAGAAGCATTTTAGAAGATGAGGACGAGGAGTTAGTCAAACGCTATGAGCCGCTAGTACCGATGTTTAAAGAGATGGGTCAATTGGCACAAATTTTACGTGAAAAGCGTATGCGCCGTGGTGCAATTGACTTTGACTTTAAAGAAGCAAAAGTGTTAGTAGATGAAGAAGGAAAACCGACTGATGTTGTAATGCGTGATCGTTCTGTATCAGAGAAGTTAATTGAAGAGTTTATGCTTGTTGCGAACGAAACAGTAGCAGAGCACTTCCACTGGATGAACGTACCGTTTATGTATCGTGTCCATGAAGATCCGAAAGAAGATAAGCTTGAGCGTTTCTTCGAATTTGTAACGAACTTCGGATATGCAGTAAAAGGACGTGCGAATGAAGTGCATCCTCGTGCACTGCAACAAATTCTTGAAATGGTTCAAGGGCAGCCGGAAGAAATAGTAATTTCAACAGTTATGCTTCGTTCTATGAAGCAAGCTCGTTACGATTCGGAGAGCTTAGGACATTTCGGTTTATCAACTGAGTTCTACACGCATTTCACATCACCAATTCGTCGTTACCCAGATACGATCGTTCATAGATTAATTCGTGAATATATCATTAACGGTAAAGTCGACAAGGAAACACAAGCAAAATGGCGTGAAAACTTACCGGAGATTGCAGAGCACTCTTCTAATATGGAACGCCGTGCTGTTGAGGCTGAGCGTGAAACAGACGAAATGAAAAAAGCAGAGTATATGGTTGATAAGATCGGTGAAGAGTATGACGGTATGATTAGCTCTGTAACAAACTTCGGTTTATTCGTAGAGCTTCCGAATACAATTGAAGGTCTTGTACATGTTAGCTACTTAACGGATGATTACTACCGTTATGACGAGAAGCATTTCGCAATGATCGGAGAACGTACAGGTAATGTATTCCGCATCGGTGACGAAATTACTATTCGCGTTATTAACGTAAATAAAGACGAGCGCGCAATCGATTTTGAAATCGTTGGCATGAAAGGCACACCTCGTCGTAAGTTCAAAGATCGTCCAGTCGTGATTGAACAGCCAAGAACAGGAAGAAAGAAACGCGGGGGACGTAGCGAGCGCAGTAATGAGCGCGGTGGCGAACGCGGCACAGGAAGAAAGTTTGATCGTGGTGGCCAAGGAAAAGGAAAAGCATCAGCATCCACATCCGCTAGTCAGCCGGGTAAAAAAGATAGTAATAGTAATGGCAAGAAGAAAAAAGGATTCTTTGAAAATGTACCAGGATTCAAGAAGAAAAAGAAAAAGCGTAAGTAAGAGAAGGGTGGCTTCGCTTTGATGAAAAGCGGGGCTTTTTCTTTTTAATGTAATCCAGCTGCAGTGGCTAGAATCTATTGGCCATTTCGCGCCCTCGGACGAAGCAAAAAGCGCTTCTCTGTCGGGAGCTCCAATGTCCAAAGATTCTAAGCGAGCCACTTTCGCTTTTGGTTTACATTTGTTACAATAGTAAAAATAGAGGAGGGACGTTATATGCCAAAAGGTTCAGGTAAGGTTATTGCACAAAATAAAAAAGCATTTCATGATTATTTCATCGAAGAAACATACGAAGCAGGGCTTGTCCTTCAAGGAACGGAAATTAAGTCGATTCGCGCTGGACGCGTGAACTTGAAAGATGCGTTTGCACGTGTACATAATGGTGAAGTATGGGTTCATAATATGCATATTAATACGTACGAGCAAGGGAATCGTTTTAACCATGATCCACTTCGTACGAGAAAATTACTTCTTCATAAAAAAGAAATTGATAAGCTAGCGGGAGCTGCAAAAGAAACGGGTTACTCATTAGTTCCACTTAGAATTTATTTGAAAAATGGATTTGCAAAAATGGCACTTGGTTTAGCAAAAGGTAAGAAACAATATGATAAACGTCATGATTTAAAAGAGAAAGAAGCTAAACGTGAAATTGCACGCGTGTTCCGTGATCGCCAAAAGATGTAATACAGATATTTACATTTGTAAAACGGCGCGCGTATGATATAATAACTTATGTAAGATTGTTGCACATTGAAAAACAGCTCTTAGTAGCTATCACGATATTTCTTCGTATGCTCCATTTTTATCATGGGGACGTTACGGATTCGACAGGGATAGTTCGAGCTTAGGTTGCGAGTCGAGGGGATCGGCCTCGTTAAAACGTCAAAGCCTATAATTGGCAAACAAAACAATCTTTCTTTAGCTGCTTAATTGCACTAAAGGTTCCTCCCTCCATCGTCCATGTGGTAGGGTAAGGGACTCAAACTAAGTGGACTACGCCGGAGTTCGCCGTCTGAGGGCGAAGGAAGAGAATAATCAGACTAGCAACTTGGAAGCCTGTCGATAGGCCGAAGAGTTCGCGAAATGCTAATATATCGACTACACTCGTAGAAGCTTAAGTGCCGATATTTTTGGACGTGGGTTCGACTCCCACCGTCTCCACCAATACATATTTGGTGGTTTTTTTATTTTGTATGGTATGAACCATAACTTTGCCAGGTTGGCGGGGTTATGGTTCTTTTTGTTTGTGGCAAAGTTATGGTCCCTCTAATTTTTCGGTTCTTTCGATTCCATTCTAAATGCATCTTGTATGTTATCCCTTAAAAATCACAATCGTATCTAAATAAACAACAACAAAATCACTTCTACACAAGTATTTATAAGTAGAAAAATAGAAAGACTACCGTTTTTTATTTTGTAGTTTTATAAAATGCTTAAGTTGATGGGGGGAGGGCGGTACCCCTAAAACAGAAAATGAAGAAATAGTTATTGATGATAAGCAGATAGATACTATAGATGCCCTTAATGATTAAATAATATGTATTTAAATCTTCATATCCTTTGTGTTTCTATTCATATCTATTGTAAGATTATATTGAGTTCTCCTAATAAGCTGTTATAATGGCTTTTTTTAGGGGTTTTATATTTATAAATCTTAAAATATTTTTTTGAGATGATTTTTTATCTAACCAAGTTATATTGAAGTAGAGGTGAACCATCGGTGAGGCAGGTGTTAGTAATTAAGAATGAAAGGTCTTTAGCAAAGAAAATCGTAAGCGGTCTAACGCAAGAAGGCCATTTCATTTTAAAACTTCACAATGAAAACCAAGGTTTAAATATAGTATATGAACAAGATTGGGATATTATCATATTGGATTGGGATTCATTAAGTATATCGGGGCCAGAAATTTGCAGACAAATACGACTTGTTAAAACGACACCGATCATTATTGTGACCGACAATATTTCTAGTAAGGATTGCATAGCAGGGTTACAAGCAGGAGCAGATGATTATATAAGAAAACCATTTGTGAAAGAAGAATTAGTAGCAAGGGTTCAAGCTATTTTAAGGAGAAGTGAATATATCCAGCAAAATGAGACAAACTTTTTTCAGTTTAAAGATCTCTTTGTTGATGCATCTAGCAATATTGTGAAAAAAAGTGGTGAAAATCTTTCGCTTACGAAGCGCGAGTACGATTTACTTGTATTTTTAATCAAGAATAAAAATACAATATTGAGCCGTGAAATGCTTTTGAACCAGGTTTGGGGAGATAACGTAGTAGTAAATCCAAATGTAGTAGATTTATATATTGGGTATGTAAGAAAAAAGTTAAAGTGCGAGAAGAAAGACAGATATATTCAAACGATACATGGCAGAGGCTATTCAATGGTTGAATGATAAAAATAAGATAATAAAATAGTTTCTGTGAAATATTAAAAGACGGAAACTATAAAAAGAAGATTGCTATCAGGCAATGGATTATGAAAAAATTAGCTATTAATGGGCATTTTTTTGCAGTAGAAATCATGGTTTATAAGGTGCCAATCTATTGGTTAATACGTGTGGGGGATGACTCTGGTGCGCATTAGTTGAGACCGTATCTAATTTATGTTTAATTTTATGAACTCACACCATTCACAAGATTTTCACAGAATTAACGACTATACTAATTAACAGGATATTCAAATGAAAATGATTATCAATATTGGTTTAGGTGAATAGTAGTTACTATCTAATTCAATCTATGGACGTCATCATTTTCGAACTAAATTACATAATAAGGAGTATACGTATGAAAAAAACTATGCTTTTAAAATTAGTAAGTATTCTAGCAATTTTCACTTTAATGTTAGTAGCTTGCTCAGATTCAAGTAAGGAAACTTCGAAAGCTAATAAAGGTGATAGTAGTGATAAGCAAAAAACGGTTGAAATCACTGATGCACATGGAACTGTTAAAGTCCCTGTAAATCCAAAGAATGTAGTTGCTTTAGATAATAGAACTTTTGAAACTTTAGCTGATTGGGGAATTAAATTAGCGGCTGCTCCAAAGGATGTAATGCCTGCAGATTCAGCATATGTAAAAGATGATTCAGTTAAAAATATTGGGAATCACCGCGAACCAAATCTTGAAATTATTGCAGCGGCAAACCCTGAACTTGTAATCGTTGGTCAAAGATTTGCTGGTCATTACGAAGAAATCAAAAAATTAGTGCCAAATGCAGCTGTTATTGATCTTAATGTTGATGTTTCTGAGAAAGCTACTAAGCCTGGTGAAAACTTAGTAAAAGGACTTAAGGATTCTACAATTACTTTAGGGAAAATCTTTGATAAAGATAAAGAAGCTAAACAAGTAGTAGCTGATTTTGATAAATCTATTGAAAAAGTAAAATCTGCTTATAATGGAAAAGATAAAGTTATGAGTGTTATTGTTACTGGTGGAAATATTGGTTTTGCTGCTCCACATTCTGGTCGCGTTTGGGGACCAATGTATGAAATTTTCGGTTGGACTCCAGCACTAGAAGTTGCTAATTCTACTGCAGGTCATAAAGGTGATGACGTTTCTGTTGAAGCTATTGCACAAACAAATCCCGATTGGCTTTTCGTATTAGATCGTGATGCTGCAACATCTGATGCTGCTACTTCAGCTCCTGCTCAAGATGTTATTTCTAAATCACCAGCTCTTCAAAACACAACTGCTGTTTCTAAAAAACAAGTTGTTTATGCACCAGCAGATACTTACACAAATGAATCAATTCAGACTTATATAGAGTTATTTGGAAATATCGCAAAAACTTTAGCTAAGTAGTGTAAAGGAGTACGAAACAGTGTCAAAAAATATGATTTCTAGGGTTGAGAATATTTCTCAACCCCAGTTTTATAATCACAATAAAATATGGACAAAACCTTTTATAATAGCGATTATAGTTGTTATAATTTTAGGGATTATATCACTGTTTACTGGAGTTTATGATATACGTGGACAAGAGGACGGAATGGAGATGTTTTTCATCACTCGTGTTCCGAGAACAGTTGCATTAATGCTTACTGGAGCTGCAATGGCGATGGCAGGGCTCGTAATGCAATTAATTACACAGAATCGTTTTGTTGAACCTACTACAACGGGGACTATTGAATGGTCAGGCTTAGGCCTGCTTTTTGTATATTTATTATTTCCTGCCCCGACGTTAGTTCAAAGAATGACTGGTGCAATCATTTTTTCTTTTATAGGAACTATGATTTTCTTTCTATTTTTAAGAAGAGTTAAACTTCGTTCGTCTTTAATTGTCCCGATTATTGGATTGATGCTTGGAGCAGTTATTTCTGCAGTGTCTACTTTTTTGGGACTCCTTTTTCAAATGACGCAAAGTATTGAAACTTGGTTCGTAGGTTCATTTGCTACCGTTCAGGTGGGAAGATATGAATATTTATGGCTGATTGTTATCGTTACTTTTCTTATTTTTATGTATGCTAATAGATTGACTTTAGCTGGACTAGGAGAAGATGTCGCAACAAGCCTTGGAGTTAATTACAATAGAATTGTTCTTTTTGGGACTGGCCTTATCTC
This sequence comes from Bacillus sp. LBA3-1-1.1, assembly GCF_040676495.1. Classification (NCBI taxonomy): domain Bacteria; kingdom Bacillati; phylum Bacillota; class Bacilli; order Caryophanales; family Bacillaceae; genus Bacillus; species Bacillus sp. LBA3-1-1.1. Next base: position 168,843 of record NZ_JBEGIB010000002.1, on the reverse strand, counting down.
TGTTGCAGTTGGAATTGTTGCAGCTGTTATTGGAAACTTACCTTTCTTGGGATTAATTGTTCCAAACATTGTTTCAATGTTTAGGGGAGATGATCTTAGGAGTAATTTACCTTGGGTATGTGTGATCGGAATGGGGACAATAACTGCCTGTGACATCATTTCTCGAACAATTATAAAACCTTTTGAAGTGCCTGTTTCTTTAATACTTGCAACAGTGGGAGCAGTCGTGTTTATTACTATTTTATTGAGACGAAGAAAACCAAGGAGGCTACGATGATCACATTAGACTATAAAAATAAAGAAAATGTCGAAATCGATTCTAGCCTTCATAATGAAAGTAGATCAGCTAGTGCTTTTCGTTCTAAGAAGGAAGCAAGACGTTATTGGATTGTACTGATAACATTGATTGCTTTAGGTCTCCTTTCTTCATATGGACTTTTAGTTTATAACAATCCAGTTCCGATAGATTCACCTTCTTTTATCCCAGTTGTTAAGAGAAGGATAATAGCTATTGTTGCGATGATTATTGCTGCAGTTTGCCATAGCTTGTCGACAGTTGCTTTCCAATCTATTACGAACAATAAGATTATTACTCCTTCGCTTTTAGGTTTCGAATCACTTTATTCAGCAATTCATACGAGTACAATATTCTTCTTTGGTGCTAGTGCATTAATAAACTTTAATGGAATTGGATCATTTTTATTCCAAGTTGTTGCTATGGTCTTGATGAGTTTGATACTTTATGGATGGTTACTTTCCGGTAAATACGGGAATTTACAACTTATGCTTTTAGTTGGAATTATTATTGGTACTGGACTGAATTCTGTATCAACTTTTATGAGAAAGCTACTTGCGCCTTCAGAGTTTGATATTTTACAAGCGAAATTATTTGGTTCTGTTAATCATGCAGATCCTGCATATTTTCCTGTTGTAATTCCTATGATTATAATTGTAGCAGTATTAATTTTTGCTCATTCTAAGAAGTTGAATATTTTATCACTAGGAAAGGATGTTGCTACTTCCTTTGGGGTTAAATATCAACCTAGTGTAATTTATACGCTTGTATTGGTTGCAATTCTGATGTCCATTTCAACAGCTCTAATTGGGCCACTTACGTTCTACGGCTTTTTAGTAGCAACTTTGAGTTATCAGGCGGCATCAACTTATGATCATAGATATATTTTCCCAATGGCTTTTGCTATAGGATTTTTAATAATGACGAGTGCATACTTTTTAATGTATCATGTATTCAATGCTCAAGGTGTAGTTTCAGTTATTATTGAATTATTTGGTGGAATTATATTCTTAACTATAGTTTTAAGGAAGAGGGCTTTATGATAAAAATTGATAATGTTAAAAAGTTCTATACTGATAAGGTGAAAATAGGACCTTTGGATATTGAAATACCAAAAGCGGGCTTTACTTCTTTAATTGGACCAAATGGCGCTGGAAAGTCTACGACACTATTGATGATTGGAAGACTTTTAGATATGGATGAAGGGCAAATTCAGGTAGCGAATATGGATGTTTCTGAATCCAAATCAAAAGACTTAGCGAAAATTTTGACTATATTGCGACAAGAAAATCATTTTGTAACGAGGCTTACGATTAGACAACTAGTTGGATTTGGGCGCTTTCCTTATTCAAAGGGAAGATTAACTAAAGAAGATGAGGTTATCATTTCTAAATATATCGATTTCTTAGATTTAACTAGTTTAGAGAATAGATATTTAGATGAGCTTTCTGGTGGTCAAAGACAAAGGGCATATGTAGCGATGGTATTGTGCCAAGAGACTGAATATGTACTTTTAGACGAGCCTCTGAATAACCTTGATGTTGCCCGTTCTGTTCAAATGATGGAACATTTGAGACGTGCGGCTAATGAATTTGGAAGAACAATTTTGACTGTTATGCATGACATAAATTTTGCAGCCAAATACTCTGATAAAATTTGTGCTATGAAAGATGGTCAAATTGCTGCTTTTGGAACAGTAGAAGAGGTTATGGACCCAAAAATTTTGACAGATATTTTTGAAACAAAAATAGAAATTCTCAATGGTCCTTATGGTCCAATTGCTGTTTATTAGTTATAGAAAATCAAATTGTATACTCTAGTTAAAGTTGCTGTCTGTATTTTATAGGCAGCAGCTTTTTTTATGCGATTGCCCATGATAACTCTTAATGTTTCTGGTTGTTGGTAACAGTCCCACGGGTATTTCATTACTTCCAGTCCTGCGACGTTTCCAACAATAAACTTGTAAATTACTCATAAAATGCAAAGGAATGCTTCACCTTTTCAAGTATCTACCAAGCGAAAAAAATATCTCTGTATAACTTTTTAAAAGAATTCAGCTTGTTTTTTATATGTAATATTGCATATCAGAGTGTATTGATAAAAGTGTAAGGGGTCACTATAATGAGGGCATAAAGATAAATCACATTTTCGTAGCAATAAAAAAGGAGGAAATAATATGGAAATCGCAATGGCAGTTTTGAAATTTGTAGGTGGCGTAATCCCGTTAATTCAAGAACTTTTAAAAGCATTTATGTAGGTTTATTAGTTAGCTATCATTTATCAATCATTATCATATCTTACTAAAAAAGAACGGGGTGATTTTTCTGAATATTAAGAAAAACACTAAAAGAAGAAAGTTCCTTGCGTGTTTATTAGTTAGTCTATGCACTATTAATTATTCATCTATTTCCTTCGCAGAAACACAAGTAGGTAATGCAACTGATGTGACCAAAAATGCTAGTGGCATTGATACTGGTATAGCAAATCTTAAATATAATAATCAAGAGGTTTTAGCTGTAAATGGTGATAAGGTAGAGAGTTTTGTTCCGAAAGAAAGTATCAATTCAAATGGTAAATTTGTAGTAGTGGAACGCGAGAAAAAATCACTTACAACTTCACCAGTCGATATTTCGATTATTGATTCTGTGGCTAATCGTACATATCCAGGAGCAGTACAACTTGCAAATAAAGCTTTTGCAGATAATCAACCTAGTTTATTAGTGGCTAAGAGAAAACCTTTGAATATTAGTATAGACTTACCTGGCATGAGAAAAGAAAATACAATTACTGTCCAAAATCCGATATATGGTAATGTGGCTGGAGCAGTAGATGATTTAGTATCTACTTGGAATGAAAAGTATTCTAAAACACATACGTTACCTGCAAGAATGCAGTATACAGAATCTATGGTGTATAGTAAATCACAAATCGCAAGTGCCCTTAACGTTAACGCCAAATATCTTGATAACAGTCTAAATATTGATTTTAATGCGGTTGCAAATGGAGAGAAAAAAGTGATGGTAGCGGCATATAAGCAAATATTTTATACCGTAAGTGCTGAACTACCTAACAATCCATCCGATCTTTTTGATAATAGTGTTACTTTTGGTGAGTTAACTCGTAAAGGTGTAAGTAATTCGGCTCCACCTGTTATGGTCTCAAATGTAGCTTATGGTAGAACTGTTTATGTAAAATTAGAAACAACATCTAAGAGTAAAGATGTACAAGCTGCTTTTAAAGCCTTACTTAAGAATAACAGCGTCGAAACGAGTGGACAGTATAAAGATATTTTTGAAGAAAGTACCTTTACTGCTGTAGTATTAGGCGGAGATGCGAAAGAGCATAACAAGGTTGTTACTAAAGATTTCAATGAAATCCGAAATATCATTAAAGATAATGCTGAATTAAGTCTTAAAAATCCAGCATATCCAATTTCATATACAAGCACTTTTTTAAAAGATAATGCAACTGCTGCTGTTCATAACAATACAGATTATATTGAGACGACAACTACAGAATATTCAAGTGCTAAAATGACACTTGATCATTACGGTGCTTACGTTGCACAATTTGATGTATCTTGGGATGAATTCACATTTGATCAAAATGGGAAAGAAGTACTAACACATAAAACCTGGGATGGTAGCGGCAGAGACAAAACGGCTCATTACTCTACAGTTATCCCTCTTCCACCAAATTCAAAAAATATAAAAATCGTAGCAAGAGAATGTACTGGTCTTGCATGGGAATGGTGGAGAACAATTATTAATGAACAAAATGTTCCATTAACAAATGAAATAAAAGTTTCAATTGGAGGAACAACATTATACCCAACTGCTAGTATTAGTCATTAGGTATAAAAAAGCGCCCTGTAAGCAGGGCGCTTTTTTACTTAGTCACAAATTTTACTCTTTCCAAAACTGTTCCAATAGAATGACAAGCATGGTACCCACAAGTAATCCATTACTTAAAACATATTGTAAGGAAGAAGGAATTCCGCTAAATGCACTTTCTGGAAGAAACATTATTCCCAAACTGATTAATAATGAAATTCCTAATATAGTTAATCGGCGTTGATTTAATTCTTCACGTAAAATGGATTGAAATGAAACGCCTATTACTTGGACAAATGTTGCTAAAAGTGCAGCATTAGCAATAGGACCTGGTAGCAAGGATATAAAGTTTACAATTGAGGGGATAAAAGAAATACCTGCTAATATAAGACTTGCTATAAGGAACGATTTCACTTTTCTTTGTCCTGTTAGTTGAATAAATCCTGCTGATGCAGGTAATGGTACAATTCCAATTGTAGAGAACAACGACGAGATAATATGTGATACACCGCCGCCCCATACACCACGGTTCAGTGTTTGCTTTTCATTTTCTTTAGATAACGGGGCCACTTGCTTTACAGCCGAAATAGCAGCAATTGTATTTGCAACTAAAAGAAAGGTAAATAAAGTTGCAGTTAGAGTCATTCCGATATCGAATCTAGGTGTGCCCCAAGCAAATATCTCGGGTAACTTAACTAACGGTGTGTGTGAAGGCATATGAGATGATTTTCCTAATAAAGCATACAAAAGCCAACCACATGAAATTCCAAGTAATACAGCGTAACTTTTCATCCATCCTTTCCCTTTGATTGATAAGAAAGTAATAAGGGCAAAAACAAAGAGCGCAATAGTAGCTGTTGTATAGTCAGGATGGGTTGCAGATCCTTGTAATCCCATCATTCCTTTTAGTAACACACCACTAAGCTGAAGTGCTAAGATTAAAAGAAAAGTTCCTGTAACTAACGGTGTAAATAAACGTAAGATTCGATGAACAAGCCCTGTTATACCAAGGACGAAGAGTAATATACCTGCAATAATTAATCCGCCTTCTAGAAGTTGTAATACATCCTTTGCACTTTGTCCCTGATGCATAGCGACTTGTCCCAATATGACAAATATACTTACCCATGAACCTGCTGGCCCATCCGCTATGGGATAGCGATGCCCAAACCATGCTTGTATAAATGAACTTACTCCTACAACTAAAAAAGTTCGTTGCATTAATGTTGAGATATCTTCTATTGATAAATGGAATATGCCACCAATAATTATAGGCAATGCAATTGCATTTGCTAATAAAAACACAAACCACTGTAGAATACTAAAGCTCGTATCAAAGTATTTTTTATTCATATTAGTCTCCTTTGCCGAAAAAGAATTTCATAGTAAAAATCCATCCTTTTATACAGTTAGATTAAAAAGGATGGTCTTTTAGGTCTATAAAATTATTTTAATTATATAGATGGATTTTTAATTAATTACCATGTACGGAATGGTAAGAATTTCCCGTTAAGTGTAATCACGATACGAGGATCGCCACCTTTTGGATCCTCTTGTGTGTCCACACCTAGATTGAAGTTAATTGCACTCATTACACCTTCGCCAGCTTTTTCTAGAATTAATTCTCGAAGAGTTGGTGCGTATTGTAACATCATTTCATATAATCGATATAAGATTGGGTCAGTAGGAGGCATTTGCATTACTTGACCTCTAAGTGGAACTACTGTTAATGCTTGAACTACTTCTTCATCTAATTCTAATAGTTTACCGATTTTTTCTGCTTCTGGACGTGTCATTGTAGCTTGTCCTAATAACGCTGTTACAACCCAAGTCTCAGAGTGCTCACTTACTTTTGAAATTTCTTCCCATGTTAAACCTTTTGCAATTTTTGCTTCCATAATTTTTTTGGTAGCTTCTTGTCTATTCATATCTAATAACTTCCCTTCATTTAAGTAATAATTAATTTTTCATACCATTTAATGCTTTATATCCATCAACCACTACATCTAATTTACCTGTGTGAGGATCAATAACTAAACCATGTACAGGAACATCTTTTGGAATAAGTGGATGATTTCTTACTAAATCAACATTAGCCTGAGTTGAATCGCAGACATCATCAAATCCAAATAACCATTTTTCAAGATCAACACCAGCATATTCAATAGCTGATAAAATTTCTGTTGAAGCTACTCCACGATCTAATATTTTTTGAAGTGTTCCTTTTGGATTAGTTTGGCTCGCGCCACATCTATGGTGTCCAATAAGGAAGATTTCATCTGCATTTAAATCGTATACTGACGCTACAACACTTTGCATAACACTATCGAAAGCAGAAGCAATTTTACCACCTGCATTTCTGATAACTTTTGCATCACCATCGTGTATATCTAAAGCCTTTGGAAGTAGCTCAATTAAACGAGCATCCATACAAGAAACAACAACCATACGTTTTTTAGGCATCTTTGTCGCTTCACGGGGAGCGTATTCCTTATTTTCTACAAATTGTTCATTGAACGATAGAATTTCTTGTAATAACATATTTGTAACCTCCTTTAAATCTAGATGTATTTTTTTGTTGCGTCCTCTGTGTTATAAGTAAATATAACTGATAAATAATGTGATGTAAGAGGATAGACTAAGTATAGTGAATTGTATCGATAAGCAGAATAAGTTGGCGAAACACTTTCGGGCTTTCTACTTTCACGGTGAAAGGATTGGTTTATATCATTGATCAAACAGATTTTGAGATACTGAAATTATTAGGAGAAAACTCAAGAATACAATGGAAAGAACTTGGTCAAAAAATACATATGACGGGGCAGGCCGTAGGAAATCGAATTCGAAGATTAGAGGATTTAGGGATTATTGAACAATATACAATTGCAATAAACCGAATCAAATTAGGACAAGTAGTAACTGCATTTGTTACTTTGTTCGTAACAACAGCTAATCACCAAGAATTTATGAATTTCTTTCAAGGAGAAGAAGGGATTTCTGAAGTACACCGTATAAGTGGTGAGGGGTGTTATTTATTAAAAACACATTTTGCTTCCAATGAAGGCTTAGATAATTTTCTAGGACGACTATTAAAATACGGGAACTATCGTGTTAACTTATCAATAGGAAAGTTGAAATAAGGTTTCTTTTCTTTGGAGGGGATAGTAACATTATTTGCTAAACCTTATTTGTATAGAGATAATAAAATTTTTATCTTAAATAGTCGGAGCCTTACTACAATTTATGTGTAGTAAGGCTTTTTAAAGCTGTTAAAAAATGAGAGATATTATATTCAACAATCGGGCTGAATTGTTGAGGGGGATATAAGACAATTTTTTTCAAGGGAATCATAAATGATTTTTCCTTAAAAAAAATCCTGTAGCTCAGTACAGGATTTGTAATCAAACGTTTTTAAAAGTTAAATTGTGGTTTCATATCACCTGTATAAGGTTCATGTTCAACGAATATAGTTATGTCTTTACCCGCTTGGTCTTTACCAGTTCTCTTATACGTAAATTTCTTGTTATTCAGTTCAGTAAGTTCAAGAGCCGCACCGTATTTATTATTTCCAATTGAAACATGAGCTCTTATTTTATTTTCGTGTACAACATCGAAGTAGCCATAATCACCGCGGCTTTGACCTGTTTCGCTATTGAAGAACTCGTATTTATTAGACTTGTCATCAAATTTTGCTAGACTTATAAAATTCAAATTAAACTGCGTTACATCATTACCGGCTTCATCTAATACCTTTGTTCCATACCAAAGGGTTCCGCCTAAAATTTTATCTCCATCAACGTTTTTAACGATAGCACCTGTAGTAGAGTTTAGCTGCTTATCCGGATCCGTGAAAGAAAGCTCTTCTTCTTTATATGGAACATGTTCAACGAAGACTTCTACATCTTTACCGTTAGCATCTTTCCCCATTCTTTTATAGGTAAATACATTTTTATTTAGCTTTGTCATGTCAACAACAGCTTGATACTTCATTGATTCTGAAATTAATATTCTCTTCTTCCCATCATTTGTGACAAAGAAAGCTCCTTTATCACCACGACTTGCACCAGTCTTAGCATCAAAAAATTCATATCTTCCTGACTTCGCATCATATTTCGCAAGACCAATGAAGTTTGTATTTTCTTTCGTTAAGTCATTTTTATCTTTGTCATACACTCTTGTACCTTGCCAATTTGTCTCGCTAAGAATATTAGCCATTTTTTGTCCTTTAGTTAATTTATTTTCCTTTTTAGTATCTTTCGCAGCTTGTTCTTGTTTTTGTTTACTATGATTTTCTTCCGCTTTCGTACCAGCGCAACCTGTTAATGCTAATGTGAATCCTAGCAGTATGGATGATAGTGCTTTTGTTTTTTTGTTCATTTTTATCGTCTCCTTATTGTATGATTTTAGTTAGTACGGTTTGCGATTATAGTAGCAGTTCTTCCTTCTAAATTTTTGTTATATGAAAAGACTCAGGTGGGAGCAATGAACTTAGTTACTACGTTTATCATGTTAATCCCCGAGTATAAACTCCCTCTAAATAAATCATTAAAAAAAGATAAACTAATTCCTAAAAAATTTTCATATTTATAAAAAACAATTCCTATTTGGCAGCATGGCTCTTTCGAATACTTACCAAATTTGTTCCTGATACTACGAGTAATCCAAAAATACATAGTTGGGAAGAAGGAAAGCCGTTAACAGTAATGTAATTCTTAATAGAGTTAATCGAGTGTATTGTAAAAGCTTTTAAGATGAATTGTAGGGGAAATGAAGACCTTATAGAAGGTGATTCTTATAGGAAGGGGATGGCTATGTTTGATTCAACAGATTTTAAGATTATACAATTACTACAAGAAAACGCTAGGATGAATTGGAAGGAAATCGGAGAGATAGTACATTTGACTGGGCAGGCTGTTGGGAAACGAATTAATAAATTAGAAGAGGCAGGTGTCATTCAAAAATATACGATAGATATCGACAGGGCTAAGCTAGAAGGGTCTATTATGACGTTTGTTACACTATTTTTGCATGCACCACATTATCATAATCAAATTCAGACCTTTTTCGAAAAAACGGACGTAATTACTGAAATGTATCGTATAAGTGGCGACGGGTGTTATATTATGATTCTTCACACATCTTCGCATCAGCAATTAGAAGAGACTCTTGCAGATGTTTTACATTATGGTGATTATCGTATAAATACTGTCATTAAGACAATTGAAAAAAAGAAAGAATAAGAGATTTATTCTTTCTTTTTTTCATATGGAACTGTAATTCTTTATTTGCTTTTTTTTATAAAACAGCTTAATGGCATGACTTTTGCGTAAATATCACCAAACTCTAATGCACTCATGAACGATTGATGAGCGTGTACTGCTGGGATTAGATTTCCTTGGAATTCTAAATCCTTTGTTGTGCAAGCATCTTCAATTACAATACATTGAAATCCTAAATCACTGGCAGCACGTACTGTTGCATCAATACATACATGAGTCATCATACCGCAAATGACTAGTTGGTCTATTTTCTCTTCTTTTAATATTTCTAATAAATTTGTTCTTAAAAAACTGTTAGGGTGATGTTTTTGTATGATTCTTTCGTTGGCAATCGGTTGTACGTCATCATGAATTTGAGCTCCTACTGTCCCAGGTAAGAAGAAAGTAGCCCCTTCATTGTTTGCAATATGTTGTACATGAATAACTGTTTTATGTTTTTCGCGAAACACTTCCAATATTTCCTTTGCTTTTTGTGCGGCTCTTTTAGGTTGATGCAATTCCATATTGCCGCCTTCAAAGTAATCATTTTGTATGTCGACTAATAGTAACGCTTCGTTCATTATTAAATCCCCCCACTGATTAAAGTTTCACTTTATACAGCACGTTATTTGTACTGTACCGCTATTATATAAATTGCAACTATGTGGAAGTAATAACATCATGAAACGATTTTGACGTATATAGTTTCATTGTGAAAAAGCTAAAGGATACAAAGAAAAGATGGGAATAATTTGTTTGTGGGTTTTTGATTTAGAAATAGAAAGTGGATGGGGAAGTAGATGTTAACTTAATGATTCATCCAATCGTATGTTGTTTACTTAGATGAATCATTAAGTAACAAAAAGTCTCGGTATTTTCATGCATTGTTATCTGCGTTTAGTGATAGCTTTTGTTGTTCTTTTAATTTTTCAGGTGTCACATCGTTTCCTAAAGGATCTAATATTTTTAATCCTGTAACAGTGGTGTTGATTTGACCGCGAATAATTTGAAGGTACTCCTCGTGTAATGCTTTACGCTCATGTAATTCTGTTTTTGTTAAACCGTCTTCTTTTTGTTTTTTAGCTAATTCATTAATTCGATTTAAAACTTCAAGCATTGTTTTCTCCGCCTTTCTTTTGTGCAAGTAGTTGATCATAGTTTAATTAATAGAGTTTATCGTACTTTCATTCCAAAAGTACGATAAACACGGTGATTAAAACTCGCCATTCCAAGACGTTACTTCATCTACAGTTAATCGAACTGATGGGAATCCTGGCTCTTTTGCTTTGCCTAATGCAATCATTAAAACGTCAGTTAAGTTTTCTTGAACGTTAAATGTTTTGCGGAATTCTTCAACGTTATAGCCAAGCATTGGGACGGTATCATATCCTCTCGCTTTTGCAGCAAGCATAAATTGCATAGCTAGCAAACCACCGTCAAGCATTTGCCATTCTCTTTTTCCTTGTTCACTTACAGGTGCATAAAACTCACGAATACTGTTGTTTAGTCTGGTTTTAATTTCTTCTGTCATGAATCCAGCAGCTACTGCACGCTCATTCACTTTATTGATATGTTCGAATTCATGGGCGTTATTTTCGCTTAAAATTACGATCATAGCCGATGCCTCTAACACTTGTGGTTGATTTAATGCGATTGGATGAAGCTTTTCTTTTAAATCTTGATCTGTGATTACCATGAAACGCCATGGGTTTAAGTTAGAACTACTTGGTGCTAGCATTGCTTCCTCTAAAAGTTCTTTAATTTCTTCATCAGAGATTGTAACTGAAGGATCATAAGAGCGAACGGAACGACGTTCACGAATCACATCATAAAAATTTGTAGTACGATTTTCTTTTGTCATTTTAAAATACCTCCACTAAGTTGATGTTCTGTTATAAGTTGCTTACATGCATCATTATGGTATAGTACAGGTACTATGAAAAGTACGCACTTTTCCGTGATATAGACACCATCTCGTGACATAGGCACGAGAAAGTGCCTATCAAAATACAGAAGGAGTTCAATATGAAAAAAGAGTATAACAATAGAATTGAAGTCGTTTTGGATGTAATCGGGGGGAAGTGGAAATCCCACATTTTATATCATTTAACAAGCGGACCGACAAGAACGGGTGAGTTAAAACGATTGGTAACCGGTATTACACAAAAAATGCTTACTGAACAATTGAAAGAGCTTGAAAAGGATGGACTTGTATCTAGAAAAGTATATAATCAAGTGCCGCCGAAAGTTGAATACTCTCTTACAGAACAGGGACAATCATTAAAACAAGGTTTAAAAGTACTTTGTGATTGGGGAAGCGACTATATTAAGCATAAATATCCGAATGGTGAAGTGATAGTGAAAGAGGACGATCATATTTGATTTAACACTTCTGTAAGTATAATTTTGCTATAATAAATAAGTACTTATACGAAGGGGAGCTAAAAGAGAAAATGAAGTCATTTGATATCGATCATTTTATAGCTAGTGTTTTACAGTGGATATTAAATATAGCGTTAATCATATTGTCCATTGTTTTATCGGTTTTTTTAATTAACGAAACAATTACTTTTATTCAATACATATTTTCAGCAAAGAAGTATACATCGTATAAATTAGTTGAGAGTATCATCGTCTATTTCCTATACTTCGAGTTCATCGCATTAATTATTAAGTATTTTAAGTCGAATTATCATTTCCCGTTACGTTATTTTATTTATATCGGAATTACGGCGTTAATTCGTTTAATTATCGTGTCTCATGAGGAACCAATGGAGACGTTATTATACGCAGGGGCAATTCTTATTTTAGTTATTGCTTTATACATATCGAATATGAGGGATTTGAAGAAAGGGTAGTAGTGCAGACTTTTGTTTGTGCTACTTTTTACACCTTGACCTTCAAGTTACTTGAAAGTTTACAATGTAACTAGGGCGTTTGAAATCGAAAAAAAATGAGAAATTAAGTGAAGAGGTTTCTTTTACTTGGAGGTTATAGAAATGAGTCAAGAATTGAAGTTACGTCCTTTAGAACGAGAAGATTTAAAGTTTGTACACGAACTTAATAATAACGCGCATATTATGTCGTATTGGTTTGAAGAGCCGTATGAGGCATTTGTGGAGCTGCAGGATTTATATGATAAACATATACATGATCAAAGTGAGCGCCGATTTATTGTTGAGAAAAATAGTGAGATGGTTGGATTGGTCGAATTAGTAGAAATCGATTATATTCACCGTAGAACTGAATTCCAAATTATTATTGATCCGAGTTACCAAGGTTACGGTTATGCAGCTGATGCAACGCGTTTAGCAATGGATTACGCTTTTTCCGTATTAAATATGCATAAAATATATTTAGTTGTTGATAAAGAGAATGAAAAAGCTGTACACGTTTATAAAAAAGTCGGATTTATAGTGGAAGGTGAGCTTCAAGATGAGTTCTTCGTTGATGGCAACTACCATAATGCGATAAGAATGTGTATGTTCCAAAAAGAATATTTTAGAGTGAAATAATTGAGTGAAGAGGCTATAGACAATGATTGTCTATAGCCTTTTTGTTATACAAATCAATAACTGTTTATCGCAAAACAATAAAAAGTTGTTGATTTATAATGTGGCGGGGCTTATTATGATGGTAGTCGAAGGAATATAAAAAATTAATTGTGAAGTTAAAGGAGAATATATTATGAAAAACAAATACTTAGTAGCTATCGTACTGATATCGTTAGGAGTTACTTGTTTATTAATACATGGTGCAACTAGTAAAGTGGAGGAAAATGGTTTGCTTGTAGAACCGTTCTTTTTCCTAGTACCAATAAGTTATTTACTGTTCTTTAGTGGCATTGGTGTGTCGCTATTTGGATTTATTACTTCAAAGTTGAAAAAACAGCAATAGATAAATTGAAACTTTAATCAGTGGGGGGAGTGTTTATTCCCTACTGAGTATTAGCTTTCACCAATCGAGATAAAACACTTACTATGAAATGGAAACATACGATAGGGAAGAAAAATAAAAAGTGAGCTGAATAATGATGAACCATTATTTTTACACTGGAAGGCAAGTAGGGCCAGCTATTACATTGGCCGGGGCACAGATGACAATTCAGGCAGTGCATCAGGCTATTCAAATGCAGCAACAAGCACAAGTAGCGCAAATGATGCAGAGCCAGTATATGTCGTATTCACAGCTTCCTGTGCAAAGTATACATTATGATGTGTATCCAGCTGGTTTATTTTCAATTCCATATGGGGCAACATACTTTTTATGAAAGAAAGCGAATGATAAGCGTCGCTTTCTTTTTTATATTCCGCCTAATTTCACCCCAAGGAATGCGAATGTGATACCGATTATATAAGTAGCACTTAAGTATAGAAGTAGTATGCCGAATTTTTTATTCTTAAAAAGCTGAACAGATTCTAATTTAAAAGTTGAAAATGTAGTGAAGGCCCCCATAAATCCTGTGCCTAATAATAGTTGCCAGCTTGTAGTTATCCCAGTTCCAATTATATATCCGAGTAAAAATGCTCCCGTTATATTAATGAGGAATGTAGCAATTGGAAATGAAGTTTTATTTCTTTCTTTAAACCAATTACTAATTGCAAATCGTGTAATAGCACCGAAGAATCCTCCTGTTGCTACTAATAAAGCATTAATCATGATGGTTCACCTTCCTCAAGGTGTTTTTGTAGTAAAAAATCTCCAAGTGTATAGCCAAGCAAAGACATCATTAGACCGCCTAGCATACTACATGATACATATAAAAATGCGATACCAAAATGTGAGTGATTGATTAACTGTACAGTTTCGACGCTGAATGTTGAAAAGGTCGTAAATGAACCGATAAACCCAGTTCCAATCCCTGTAATAACTTCAGAAGATAAGACGTTTAACCGAGCGATATAGGTGGTCAACAAAGCGAGTAAGAAACAGCCAATTAAGTTAATCGTTAATGTAGCAATTGGTAATGAATGATGCCAAATCGTATCGATAGTAAAACCTAAGTAATAACGGGAAAGAGCTCCTAATATACCGGCTATGCCAACAATAATATATTTCAATTTCTTCACCTCTCTAATAGTTTACTCAAAAAAAATAGACTCCTACCAGTAGTCATACTGGTAGGAGTCATTAGCTACATAGCAGTTATGGCGAACTCCATCGCCTATAAGTTCACTTTATAGTGTACTAAATATTATTTTGGATTACCAATAAATATGTTAATGAAAAGTTCAGAAAGTAGGATTTGTTATATTCTCCGAAAGTGTAATTACGTTACAGTCGTGCCTTCTTAAATGCTATGATTGAATTTCAAGATAATTGCAGTGAGGGATACAACGATTATTTATTAGCTAAATATAATGATATCAAGTTTTCTTTATGGTAAAATATTTCTTGTGTCTTTAATCTATCTTTATTTAACTGAAAATACAGAAAAATAAAATATTATTTAATAAAAAGGGGTCATGTGTGTTGAAGAAATTTTTAAAAATAGTATTAATATGTATTTTAATAATAGCTGGTATTCTAGGTGGCTTTTTAGCTTATATGACACTTACAAAAGAACAGCCAGCGAATGTTTTAGACGTAAAGGTTGAAAACAACAAAGAGCGCGTACTGCAGCCAGGAAATGAATTTAAAGTTACAACATTTAATATTGGGTACGCTGGATTAGATAAGGACCAAGACTTCTTTATGGACGGGGGAAAGGGTTCTGGTTCGAGTAGTAAAGAACAGACTGAAGTAAATTTAAAGAAGATGCTTTCATTTTTACAAAATGAGAATAGTGATTTTACGTTATTGCAAGAAGTTGATATAAAATCCCACCGATCATTTGATGTAAATGAACATGAGTTTTTGAAAAAAGGATTACCTAATTATGCTTCGTCATTTGGGAAGAACTATGATACTAAGTGGGTTCCTGTCCCAGTCACAAAGCCGATGGGATATGCTGAGGGTGGATTAAGTACATTTTCTAAATATACAGTTCAAACAGCAACGCGGTTCCAACTACCAGGAATGGAGCCTTGGCCGAAGCGTTTATTCGATTTAGATCGTGCGATTGTTGAACATAAAATCCCTGTTGATAATGGGAAGTATGTTAGGCTCGTAAACATACATTTATCTGCTTATGATGAGGGCGGCAAAATTAGAAAGCAACAAGCAGAGTATTTAAAAGAATATATGAACAAGTGTTATCAAAACGGTGATTACGTAATATTAGGTGGAGATTGGAACCAGTTACTTTCTAATGTCCAACTAAGTGATCCTAAGTTTGTGAAAGAGCGTCCTGAATGGCTAGTAGAGTTACCGAAGGACTTCGCCGATGGAGGATTCCAATGGGCTGTAGATCCATCTGTTATGACGGTAAGGGATGATGTGAAGAAATATGTGGAAGGTGAAAACTTTGTCACTATTATTGATGGCTTTATCGTTTCACCGAATGTTGAAATTGTAAATGTACAAGGGAAAGACTTAAAGTTTGAAAACAGTGATCATAACCCAGTTAGTGCGGTATTTAAATTGAAGTAATTGATACGTGGGACTTCATAGAATATCTTCTAACGGGTGAAGTTGTCGTTATAAGATATTCTAGAAAAATAATATCACCTAAGAAGAGCACAAATAATGTGCTCTTTTTATACTTGGTAGGAATTTAATTGCTTTTCTCTTCGTTTTCTGCCAAGCTTAAGGAGAAAAATACTTCGAAGAAAGAAATATATAGGTGACGCATATGATTGAAGTTAAGACTTCTGAACTTAGTGATGGAGAATTTAATAGAGGTGTATTTGCAACTCGTGATATTAAAAAGGGTGAGTTGATACACTCAGCACCAGTTATCTCTTATCCGAATGAACAGCATGAACACATTGAGAAAACGTTACTTGCTGACTACGCATTTGAGTATGGGGTAAATCATACAGCATTCCTTTTAGGATACGGCATGTTATTTAATCATTCATATAAGCCGAATGCAACGTATGATATTGTCTTTGAGAATCATACGTTTAACTTCTTTGCTTACAAAGATATAAAAGCGGGAGAAGAGATTCTAATCAATTATAATGGTGAAGTTGATGATGATGAGCTGTTATGGTTTGATAAGGAAAAAGAAGAGAACGAAAAATAAATTAAAGAGTATAAAAAGAGCACATTCTGTTGGATGTGCTCTTTTGTATGAAATAAAAGGTATCGCGGATTATCTAATAAGTGAAAGGAAGGTGGACGAGATGAAATTAGTTAAAAAGAAATGAAAGGGATGCTCTTACGTAGGTAAGAGCATCTTTTTTATTGAAGAAAATAAAGTAAAGATTACAAAAAAATACCACTTCCTTTTCGTGTGGTATAGTAAGATACTGAAGGATATTGCTTTGTAAAACCTATATATTTTACAAATTGTTGTCTATATGGTTACATGTCGAGTTTAGTAGCCCATTTGGGTTGCTTTATTATGCGATATATATTTTAATATGAATGGCACCTCTTATAATTTAAGAGGTTTATAGGTGTCTCGAATTGATTTTAGGTACACTGTATCCACCACTTTAGCTTTTGATTTGTATTGCATTTTTTATGTGGGGATATTATGGGCCCGTTGCTAGCGGGATAAAAAGATTATAGAAATAGAGGAATCGTAAAATGAATATGCAAGAGGTTTATAAATATTTAAGTACGGTATTGCCTGAAGGTCATGTAAAGAAAGATGAAATGCTAAAAGATCATACGCACATTAAAGTGGGTGGGAAAGCAGATGTATTTGTTGCGCCTACTAATTATGATGAGATTCAAGAAGTGATAAAGTATGCTAACCAATATAATATTCCAGTTACGTTTTTAGGAAACGGATCGAATGTTATTATTAAAGACGGTGGTCTTCGCGGGATCACAGTAAGTTTAATTCATATTACAGGTGTTACTGTAACAGGAACGACGATTGTAGCACAGTGTGGTGCAGCAATTATTGATGTATCACGTATTGCATTAGATCATAATTTAACGGGTCTTGAATTTGCTTGTGGTATTCCAGGCTCAGTTGGCGGAGCGTTATATATGAATGCTGGCGCTTACGGCGGTGAAGTCTCGTTTGTATTAACAGAAGCTGTCGTAATGACAGGTGATGGAGAGCTACGTACTTTAACGAAAGAAGCATTTGAATTTGGATATCGTAAGAGTGTATTTGCGAACAACCATTACATTATTCTTGAAGCGAGATTTGAACTTGAAGAAGGTGTGCGTGAAGAAATTAAAGAAAAAATGGATGATTTAACGTTTAAGCGTGAATCAAAACAACCGTTAGAATATCCTTCATGTGGTAGTGTATTTAAGCGTCCACCAAATAATTTTGCAGGTAAGCTTATTCAAGAATCAGGACTGCAAGGTAAGCGAATTGGCGGAGTGGAAGTTTCTTTAAAACACGCTGGATTTATGGTGAATGTTGATAACGGAACTGCACAAGATTATATCGATTTAATTCATTTCGTACAAAAAACTGTTGAAGAGAAATTCGGTGTGAAATTAGAGCGAGAAGTAAGGATTATTGGAGAAGATCTATAATAATCTTTGAATAAAAAGCGTATAAAGTATGAATTATTTCGAAATAATATTTGGGTATTGTTGACATTTTGTTTTCAATTCAATATAATGGCTAATAATTTAACAAA
This sequence comes from Bacillus sp. LBA3-1-1.1, assembly GCF_040676495.1. NCBI lineage: Bacteria > Bacillati > Bacillota > Bacilli > Caryophanales > Bacillaceae > Bacillus > Bacillus sp. LBA3-1-1.1. The sequence goes on along the minus strand of NZ_JBEGIB010000002.1, from coordinate 150,797 downwards.
TAATATACGTTGAAAGAGCCCAGTAGCAGTTTGTCACTGTTATTAAAGAGAGCTAGGGGTTGCTGGAACCTAGCACAAACAAACTTGTGAATTACACTCTGGAGTATCTTAGGTAATGCTAAGCGGATTGGCAATCGATATTATTGCTAAGAGTGGTATGAGTAGCTATGCTATTTATACAAACTGGGTGGTAACACGGTGAATAATCGTCCCTATGTCATAGACATAGGGGCTTTTTGTTTTTCAAAAAATAAAGGGGATGACAAAAGATGAATATCATTGATGAATTAGAATGGCGCGGCGCCATTAATCAACAAACGGACGAAGAAGGTTTACGTAAGCTAGTAGAAGAGAAAAAGATTTCACTATACTGCGGAGTGGATCCGACTGGTGATAGTATGCATATCGGACATTTGATTCCATTTATGATGATGAAGAGATTCCAATTAGCTGGTCATCATCCTGTTATTTTAATTGGCGGGGCAACAGGAACAATTGGTGACCCGAGTGGACGTCAATCAGAGCGTCAACTGCAAACGTTAGAAGTAGTCCAGCATAATGTGGATGCGTTAACAGCACAAATGAAAAAGCTATTTGATTTCGGCGGCAATAGCGAAGTGAAGATGGTAAATAACTATGACTGGACACATGAGATAAACATCATCGAATTTTTACGTGATTACGGCAAAAACTTTAGCATAAATAGCATGTTAGCAAAAGATATTGTAGCAAGTCGTTTGGACACTGGAATTTCTTTCACAGAGTTCACGTACCAAATCTTGCAAGCGATGGATTTCCATCATTTATACACAAAAGAAGATGTTCAACTGCAAATTGGTGGTAGTGACCAATGGGGAAATATTACGAGTGGTTTAGATTTAATTCGTAAGTTAGAAGGTCATGAAGCGAAAGTATTTGGATTAACGATTCCATTATTATTAAAATCAGATGGTACGAAGTTTGGTAAATCAGCAGGTGGTGCGGTTTGGCTTGATCCGGAAAAAACAACACCGTTTGAATTTTACCAGTTCTGGGTGAATACAGATGACCGTGATGTAATTAAATACTTGAAATACTTTACGTTCTTACAGAAAGAGCGAATTGATGAATTGGCAGCGAAGGTAGAAACTGAGCCGCATAAACGTGAAGCGCAAAAAGTATTAGCGGAAGAAATGACGAAATTCATTCACGGAGAAGAGGCATTTTTGCAAGCTGTGAAAATTACAGCAGCGTTATTTAGTGGAGATATTAAATCGTTAACAGCTGATGAAATTGAGCAAGGCTTTAAAGAGATGCCGACATTTGAGTCTTCAAAAGAGAAGAAAAATATCGTAGAGTGGCTAGTTGATTTAGGGATTGAGCCATCTAGAAGACAAGCACGTGAAGACATTAATAATGGAGCTATATCTATGAATGGTGAAAAAGTAACGGATGTAGCTACGGATGTTACTGTAGAAAATTCATTTGATGGACGATTTATTATTATTCGTAAAGGGAAGAAGAACTACAGCTTAGTGAAATTGGGAGAATAGTTTTTGTGAAAGAGCGGAAGTAGGGAAGATATCTACTCCCGCTTTTTTCATATACACAATTTTGACATAAAAGAGTCAGTATATTTTGATAATTAAAGAGGGTTATATGATTCTGCTGCCGAATAAATAAATTAGAGAAAATTACGGATAAAGTGAAACTTTAATCAGTGGGGGTTTTGTTCATCCCCCACTGATTATCAGCCCGCACCAATCGGGATAAAAATAGCCCGAACCATGCAGGGCATGATTCGGGCTTATATTCAGATTAGTAAGCTAAGCTGAATAGACCTTTAATGTGTGATAAGTAACGAACGTTACTTGCTTCTTTCATTAATGATGCTGGTAAACCTTTAAGCGGAGTATTGCTTGCTCCGATTGTAGCAACAGCATCTTTACGTCCTAGACTAGCAAGTGTTCCAGAGTTTACAGGTGCGAACTCTTCGAATGCTTTGCCTTCTAGTGCTGCGTATAAGTTGTATCCAATTAACTCACCCATTTGCCAAGCGATCTGTGCAGTTGGTGGGTATGGACGACCGTCTTCAGCAAAGACAACAGCGCTGTCTCCAGCAACGAATACGTCTTTGTGAGAAGTAGATTGTAGGTGTGCATCAACTGTTGCACGGCCACGGTTTACTTCAAGACCTGATTCACCGATTAATGGGTTACCTTGTACGCCGCCTGTCCAAACGAATGTGTTAGCAACAAGTTTTTGACCGTCTTTTAAGTCGATTTCATTGCCAGCAACGTTTGTTACAGGAAGACCTGTTAAGAATGTAACACCGCGTGCTTCTAGGCTAGTAGTTGCACGTTCGATTAAGTGGTCTGGTAATACTGGAAGGATTTTTGGACCTGCTTCAACAAGAAGAAGTTTAACTTCTTTTGGATTTACGCCGTGGCTTTTTGCAAGTTTAGGCATAATGTCAGCAAGCTCACCAACTAGCTCAACGCCAGTTAATCCGCCACCACCGATTACGATTGTAGCGTCAGCTTCGTTTTTCGTTTTAGCGTATTCACGAATACGGTCTTCAACGTGTTTGTAGATTTTGTTAGCATCAGCAGCAGATTTTAATACCATGCTGTTTTCTTCTAGTCCTGGAATACCGAAGTAAGCAGTTTTACTTCCTAAAGCAACTACAAGTGCATCGTAAGATAAAGTAGTGCCACCAGCTAGTTTAATTTCTTTGCTATCAACTGAGAATGACTCAACTGTTGCGATTTTAAGATCGATATCTTTACCTTTGAAAAGCTTTGTAAGTGGCATTGCAATTGCTTGCTCAGCAACGTTACCAGCTGCAAGGCGGTGTAGTTCAGTGATGATTTGGTGTGTTGGGTATTGGTTAATCACTGTAACTTGTGCTTCTGATTTGCTGTAATATTTACGTACGTTTAAAGCGGCAAGAAGACCGCCATAACCAGCGCCTAAGATGACAATTTGTTTTGACATAGTATGATATCCCCCGTCTTTACTAATTGTTGTTATAAGTTAACTTATTTATTGTTACGTTCTGCACTAATTTGAAGATATGCGTTCACAAAGCGGAACATTTTTTGCGCTTGTGGGTCTTTTAATAATTTTAATAGACCGAACAGGCCGATAACTTCGTTGCTTTCGTCAGCACGATCTTTCGCTTCGATTGCAGTAGCAGCCATGCTTTTCACTGTATCTTTTACAGGTTCTACAAGCTCTGTGATTGCACCAACAGTGTCGCTTTTTAATACTTCATCAGTAGCAACAGTTTGAGCGAAGTCATAAGACTTAGTTAAAATATTAACAAGCTCAGTTAATTTTGGAAGCTGTTCTACTAGTGTAGTTAATGATTCTTGTACCTCAGGTTTTAACAACTGATCAAGTACATCAAGTTGTCCTTGGCTAGCAGAAATTTGTACAGTTTCTTGTTCTGGCTTTGTTTGAGTCATAGTTTCTGGCATCTCCAATTCTCCTTTACGATAGCAATACTCTTATTTTTGATAGGTAAGATAGTAAACGTTTGCGAAACTTTATACAAAGTTTCACAAAGCACAATAAAATGCCTTTAAATTTATGATAGCAAGTAAGCTGAAATCATAAATCCAAAACCATAATGTCCTACCTATTATTTATGAACTGTCCGATACATGGCTTGTCCGCATAATGGAAAGGTCCTTTATCGGAAAGTGTATATAATATATATCCTATATTATATACTATATACACGTATGTTAACATAAAAATGATTCCTAATTATTTGATATTGAGCGTATAACCTAGTACTGACAAGGCATGAAAGCGCATAAATTATTTTGCTTAAATTAGAAATGTACATATATATAAAGGGAAAAAGGAAAAAATGGACAAATTTATGTTCATTTTTTCCTTTTTCTTATTGTTCATCCTCTGTAATTAGCATCGATGTGTTACCACTTTTTTCAAGATGGCATTCGCCCCAAGTACAAAGAGAATCGAGAATTGATTCTAAAGACCATCCGTAGTCAGTAAGGGAATATTCTACTTTTGGTGGTACTTGATTGTATACTTTTCTTTGAATAACCCCGTCTACTTCTAACTCGCGTAATTGCTGTGTTAACATCTTTTGTGTAATACCAGGCATTAAACGTTTTAGTTCACTCGTTCTCTTTGTACCTTTCGTTAAATGGCAAAGAATAACGACTTTCCATTTTCCACCGATGACCTCTAAAGTCGCCTCGACAGGAATATTATATTTCTTCATATAAAAATCTCCTTTGATGAATGTAAATTTCAGTTCTTCAACGAAAGAAGCTAAATAAGTTAAATGTTACTTTTTAGTGCCTATAGCACTTTAAAGTACGTACTTTTTATCGTGTTGAATATGTTTCATAATAGCATACGTAAGAGGGGAATGAGTAGTACGGTACTAAAAAGTGCCTATGTTACTTTTTGGTACCTATCGTACTTTAAAGTGCGTTCTTCAAAAAAAGAGTGAAGCCATTCATAATAGCATATATCAGCAGTAACATTATTTTTGTAGAAGATAAAAAGGCCTTTTTATCATACTATTATGATTGGATTTCTCGTATTAAGGAGGAGTTCAATTGAATTCATATACAGTATCATCTTCGGAAGTTCAGACGAATCGAAGAAGTATGTTTGCGTTATTAGCACTAGCAATTAGTGCATTTGGAATTGGTACAACCGAGTTTATTAGCGTCGGATTATTACCATCTATTTCAGAAGATTTACATGTTTCCGTTACAACAGCGGGTTTAACGGTTTCTTTATATGCATTAGGGGTAGCATTCGGTGCTCCTGTCTTAACTTCGCTAACAGCTAGTATGTCGCGAAAGACATTATTAATGTGGATTATGATTATTTTCATTATTGGTAATGGGATTGCAGCGGTAGCAACAAGTTTTACTGTGTTACTTATCGCTAGGGTTGTATCTGCTTTCGCACATGGCGTTTTTATGTCAATCGGATCTACAATTGCGGCCGCACTTGTACCAGAGAATAAACGAGCTAGTGCAATTGCCTTTATGTTTACTGGTTTAACGGTTGCGACGATTACAGGTGTACCGATTGGAACGTTCATTGGTCAACAGTTTGGCTGGAGAGCTTCCTTTATGGTAATTGTTGCGATTGGAATTGTTGCTTTCATCGCCAATAGTATGCTGATTCCGTCTAACTTGAAAAAAGGTACATCCGTATCATTTCGTGATCAATTTAAACTGATTACGAACGGAAGGTTATTACTTGTTTTCATTATTACTGCATTAGGATACGGGGGAACATTCGTAACATTTACGTATTTATCTCCGCTACTACAAGAAGTAACGGGATTTAAATCAAGTACCGTTACAGTCATTTTATTAGTGTACGGGATTGCAATTGCGATTGGGAATATGGTCGGCGGAAAATTATCGAACCATAATCCAATTCGAGCGCTATTTTACATGTTCTTTATTCAAGCGATTGTATTATTCGTTTTAACATTTACAGCACCCTTTAAAGTCGCTGGTTTAGTCACAATTATTTTTATGGGATTATTTGCATTTATGAATGTTCCAGGGCTACAAGTGTATGTCGTTATATTGGCTGAGAGATTTGTTCCAAGTGCTGTTGATGTGGCATCAGCGATTAACATTGCAGCATTTAACGCAGGAATTGCTCTTGGTGCTTACTTAGGCGGTATTGTAACGAACTCGTTAGGATTAATTCATACAGCTTGGGTAGGCGGCATTATGGTAGCAGGGGCTGTTATTTTAACAGCGTGGAGTATGACATTAGAAAAAAGAGATCAAGTGAAATAAGGGAGAGAAAATATAATGAAAAATTTACAAAGTAAAACAACATTGCATAACGGTGTAGAAATGCCTTGGTTCGGTTTAGGTGTATTTAAAGTAGAAGATGGACCAGAACTTGTAGAGGCCGTGAAAGTGGCGATTAAAGAAGGATACCGCAGTATCGATACAGCTGCGATTTATGGGAATGAAAAAACAGTCGGAGAAGGAATTCGCGCTGGTATAAAAGAAGCGGGGATTTCTCGAGAAGATTTATTTATCACTTCAAAAGTGTGGAATTCGGATCAAGGATACGAAACAACACTTGCTGCATATGAAGAGAGTTTAAAAAAGTTAGAACTAGATTATTTAGATTTATATCTTGTTCATTGGCCTGTTGAAGGGAAATACAAAGATACATGGAGAGCGTTAGAAACACTTTGTAAAGAAGAACGCGTGCGTGCAATTGGCGTAAGTAATTTCCAAATTCACCATCTGCAAGACGTATTGGAAGATGCAGAAATTAAACCGATGATTAATCAAGTGGAATATCACCCTCGTTTAACACAAAAAGAATTACAAGCTTTCTGTAAAGAGCAAGGTATTCAAATGGAAGCATGGTCACCACTTATGCAAGGTCAGTTATTAGATAATGAAACATTACAAGAAGTTGCTGATAAGTACGGTAAAACAACAGCGCAAATCATTTTACGTTGGGATCTTCAAAATGAAGTTGTAACAATTCCGAAGTCAACGAAAGAACATCGTATTATTGCGAATGCAAGTATATTTGATTTTGAATTAACAAAAGAAGACATGGAAAAGATTGATGCTTTAAATCAAAACCACCGCGTCGGTCCAGACCCTGATAACTTTGATTTCTAATAGAGGTAAGTTCAAAGAGTGCAAATAGTTTGCACTCTTTTTTGTTTTGCTTATGCATAAAAAAAGTTTCTAACTAAATAATAAACAGTATTAAATTTGTTATTTTATAAGGGGTTGTAGACATGAATATAAAACGATCGTTCAAGATAATGGCCGCTTTTTTGAGTGTTTTATTTGTATTTGCGAACTTATTATTCCCGCTTCAAAAAGCATTCGCAGAAGTTATGGATCATACGAAGTATCAAATGGATTGGAGTTATAGTAGGTCAAAGAAGAAACCAATTCGAACAGAGCTTATTAAAACGGCAGATGGAAAAATTGCATTTTGCTTAAATGTAGATTTGAAATCTCCGAGCGGTCAAGACTTACCTGAAATGGGTAAAGTAGATATTAACGTATACCGTGTACTATTAAACGGGTATCCGCAGAAGAGTCCACAAGAATTAGGTGTTTCCGATTGGAGAGAGGCACATTACGCAACGCAGCTTGCGGTATGGAATGCTTTAAAACAAATTGATATTAACGATTTAGATTTCCGTAATAAAAATGTAGAAAAAGTAACGAAAGATATCGTTGCAAAAGCAAGCGCTAGTGAGGAACTACAAGAAATTACGATGAGTGTAGTACCATCAGAAGAACAACAAGCAGTATTGAAAAATGATTTCTTTGAAACAGGATTATATACAGTAGAAACAAACGCGAAAAGTGGAACGTATAAAGTGCAAGCAACAGGTGCACCAGAAGGCGCGAAGTTCGTAAATGAAAAAGGCGAAGCAAAAACTGAATTTAATGTAGGAGAAAAATTCCGCATTTTAATTCCGAAACAAACACCAGCGGGTGGATTTAGCTTTAAAGTATCAGGAAATTTAACGAAATTACAAGGAATTGCTCATAAAGGAACACCAACGATTCAAAATGCGGTTGTGTTACTTGAGCGTAGTGAAGAAAAAACAAGTCCAGAGTTGGCGGTAAGTTGGAAAAAAGCAAATGGTCATGATAATAAACCAAATAAACCCTATACACCAAATGAACCACATAAACCGAATCAATATAACAGATGATAAAAAAAGCTCGTAAACATTATGTTTACGAGCTTTTTCTATTACTCAGCTTCAGAAACAACTGTGAAGCGTTCATTTACGTGTTTTGGATTTTCAATTTCATCAAGTGCTGCTACCGCGAAGTCTTCGTAACTTACGTAGCTATCACCTTTTGAGTTAACAAGAAGATTGTCTTTGCCAGCTGTATAAGAGCCAGTGCGTTTTCCTAATGCGAATAGTGCAGAAGGGCTGATAAATGTCCAAGTGATATCGTTTGTTTGTTGCAAGATTTCTAAGTTTTTACCTTGGTTTTGAGCAGTTGCAAGGTATTCATTTGGGAAACCTGGTGTATCAAATACACGTGTTGTTTTTTCTGCGTCTACAAATAAGCTACCAGCGCCGCCAACAACAAGTAATTTTGTATTAGGTGCACCTTTCATAGCTTCAATTAGTACGTTTCCTGCATCTACGTGAAGGTGTTCTTGTCCTGCTGGAGCACCGAATGCATTTACAACTACGTCAAATGCTTGTAGGTCATTAGATGTAAGAGCGAATACATCTTTTTCTAAAACATTTACATTTTCTTCTGTAATTTTTGCAGCGTTTCTTACGATTGCAGTTACTTCATGTCCGCGATCTAATGCTTCTTTTAAAATACGACTTCCTGCTTTACCAGTTGCTCCGACGATTCCGATTTTCATAATAAATCCCTCCAAAGTGTTTTGTTAAAGTGTATATCTGAAAGTAAATGAATGTATTGTAATTAGGTTTGTTACAACCTGTTGTAATCATTATAGTTACAGGTTGATATTTTTGTCAATGGTGTTGTTTTATGAAATTATTTTTGTTTAGTATGTGCAGCGACTGAAAGTAAAATCATAAAAGAATATTGTATTGGTGATGGAAACCTAATATTTGGAAGATATAAGGTGTCGAAAAATGTTGATTTTTGAATATTTTTTGAATATAATTCGATTTATGGAGAAAAGGAGGGGTTAATTGTATGAATATTTTGGAACAATTCGTTTCATCAACGAATACAATTCTTTGGTCATATATTCTTATTGCAATGTTAATTGGTTTAGGGCTTTATTTTTCTATTAAATTAAAATTCGTACAAATTACTCATTTAGGGGAAATGGTTCGATTAATGAGTGATGGTTTAACTGGAAAGACACGTAAAAAAGGCAGTGTATCATCATTCCAAGCTTTCTGTATGAGTTCAGCAGCTCGTATTGGTATTGGAAACTTAGCTGGTGTAGCGTTAGCTATTTCTATGGGCGGACCTGGAGCAGTATTCTGGATGTGGGTTATTGCGATTATCGGGGCGTCTTCAAGTTTCGTAGAAAGTACGCTTGCGCAAATTTATAAAATAAAAGATGGCAGTGGCTTCCGTGGTGGTCCTGCTTATTATATGGAAAAAGGTTTAAATAAACGTTGGATGGGAATTTGGTTCTCTATCCTTATTACAATTAGTTACGGTCTAATTTTCAACTCAGTACAAGCAAATACAGTTACATTAGCATTTAAAAATGCATTTGGTATTGAGCGTTATGTTGTTGGAATCGTATTAGCGGTATTAGTTGCGGTTATTATTTTTGGTGGTGTGAAAAGTATTGCGCGTATGTCAGAAATGATTGTTCCGCCGATGGCAATTGTTTATATTGCAGTAGCTATTTTCGTTGTTATTAAAAATTATTATTTAATACCGGATATGTTTACAGAAATCTTTAAAGGTGCATTCGGTTTAGATTCAGCTGTAGGTGGCGGTATTGGTGCTGCGATGAAGTTTGGTATTCAGCGCGGATTATTTGCGAATGAAGCAGGTATGGGTAGTGCGCCAAACGCGGCTGCAACAGCGGATGTAACACATCCAGCTAAACAAGGATTTATTCAAACAATTGGAGTATTAGTAGATACATTTTTAGTATGTACATCAACAGCATTTATCGTACTATGTTCTGGTGCGTATAAGGCAACAAATTTAGAGGGGATTGAATTAACGCAAGTGGCGTTAAGTTCACAAATCGGTTCGTGGGCAAGTAGCTTCTTAGCGATTATCATTTTCTTATTTGCTTTCAGTTCACTTCTAGGAAACTATTATTATGGTGAAACGAATATTGAATTTATTAAACAAAGTAAAACTTGGTTAACGATTTACCGTATTGCGGTAGTGGGAATGGTATTATTCGGTTCTGTTGCGACGCTTCAAGTTGTATGGAATATGGCAGATTTATTTATGGGTCTAATGGTAATTACAAACTTAATTGCGATTACACTTCTTGGACGGTTTGCATATGCAGCATTAGCGGACTATGTGAAACAAAAGAAACAAGGAAAAGATCCAGTCTTCAGTGCAGATTCTATCCCGGGTTTAACGAACACAGAGTGTTGGGATAAGCCGGCGGTAACAGATAAAGAAAAAGCAGTATAAGGAAAAACGAGCATCGAGATGAATTCGATGCTCGTTTTTTTTGTTGTAGTAAATGATGAAAAGGGTGAGAGGTAATTGTTAATATAATTTTTGTTTGTTCATTCCTCTCGTTATTTGTAGGAAACGTACTGTCTTAAAAGTATGACTGGTCGAATGGGATGAGTGATTGAGTATTGGATAAATGTACGTACTGGTTATATTTTCACGTAAAAAAACATATATGTTAGGATTTTTGACATATCCATGTTATAAAACCTAACATAAAATTCTTGATTACTAAAAGTTTTTAGAATATAATTTTCTTATTGTTAGGAAGAGGGGGGCAATGCAATTATGGATTTTTTAGTTAAGTTAATTGGGGATGTAAATAATGTCCTTTGGTCATATATCATTATTGCGATGTTAATTGGGTTAGGGCTTTATTTTTCATTTCGTGTGAAATTTGTCCAAGTTCGTTACTTCGGTGAAATGATTCGATTGCTTGGGGATGGGGCAAGTTCGAAAACGAGGAAAGCACAAAAAGAGAAGAGCGGTGTATCATCGTTCCAGGCTTTTTGTATGAGTACAGCATCTCGTGTAGGAACTGGTAATTTAGCTGGTGTGGCAATTGCGATTTCAGCAGGAGGACCAGGAGCTGTATTTTGGATGTGGTTAATCGCGGTAATCGGAGGAGCTTCTGCATTTGTAGAGAGCACATTAGCGCAAATTTATAAAGTGAAAGATGGGAATGCATTCCGCGGTGGCCCAGCGTATTATATGGAAAAAGGTTTAAAGAAACGCTGGCTAGGGGTTGTCTTCTCTGTTCTAATAACAGTTAGTTTCGGATTAATTTTCAATGCCGTGCAGTCAAATACAGTAGCGGCGGCTTTTGATGGAGCATTTAAAACAGATGGTAAGTTTGTAGGTCTGTTTATGGCTGGTTTACTTGCAATCATTATTTTTGGCGGGGTTAAGCGAATTGCACGTGCGGTTGAAATGATTGTTCCAGTAATGGCAATTATATATGTAGCAGTTGCATTATTCGTTGTTGTAACAAACATTACGGCAATTCCGTATGTATTTAAAGAAATTTTCTTACATGCTTTCGGAATTAAAGAAGTAGTAGGTGGGGGATTAGGAGCTGCGATTTTACTAGGGGTAAAACGTGGATTATTCTCAAATGAAGCTGGTATGGGTAGTGCGCCAAATGCTGCGGCAACGGCTAACGTAACGCACCCAGTTAAACAAGGTTTCATTCAAACTTTAGGGGTATTTACAGATACATTATTAATTTGTAGTTGTACAGCATTTATTATTTTATTATCAGATGTGCCTGGAGCGGCTGATTTAAACGGAATTCAATTAACGCAACAAGCATTAAGTCAACATATCGGACCGTGGGCTTCTATATTTGTAGCAGTTGCAATCTTCTTATTTGCATTTAGTTCATTGGTAGGTAACTACTACTATGGTGAAACAAATATTGAATTTTTAAATGGGAGTAAAGTTTTACTAAATGTTTATCGAATTGCGGTACTTGGTATGGTTATGTTAGGTTCTGTAGCAACAATTCAAATTGTTTGGGACTTAGCAGATTTATTCATGGGTATTATGGCTGTTATTAACTTAATTGCGATTGTATTCCTTTCTAAGTATGCTTTCGCGGCATTATCAGATTACGTAAAGCAAAAGAAACAAGGAAAAGATCCAGTCTTTTATGCGGATTCTATTCCAGGTTTAAACAATACAGAGTGTTGGGACAAGCCAGCAGTAGCAGATAAAGAAAAAGCTGTATAATAAAAGATGGAACGAGCATCAGAGAAATTTGATGCTCGTTTTTTTTATAGTAATGAACAAGGGAAAGGGAGAAAAGACGAACATTAATGAGGTGTTTATAATAAAATGTGATTTTTTTGAGAAAATTGCAGATGTGAGTTGTAATTTATGTTAGAATGGAAAATGGCTTTGAAACAAGAGATTTTATGGTTTTTCATATCGAATTGAAGGTTTTGGAGGAGAAATGGAAAGTTCGGATTATTTCTTGTTTTGAGTAGTCAGACGTTCAACGTTAATGAAGAGTTAAATGGAGGATTTTATTAATGAAGTTTGTTATGTTTCTTGTAGGATTACTCGTTGTATTCGTACTAGGTTTTCTTATAAGTTCTGATCGTAAGAAGATTAAGTATAAACCAATCGCGATTATGCTTGTTATTCAGCTAGCGTTAACGTATTTCTTATTAAATACGCCAATTGGTTATATTTTAGTAAAAGGAATTTCAGATGGATTTGGAGCGCTTCTTGGATATGCTGAATCTGGAATCGTTTTCGTATTTGGTGGTCTTGTTAATAAAGGGGAGGTTTCATTCTTCTTAACAGCTTTATTACCAATCGTATTCTTTGCCGTTTTAATTGGAATTCTGCAACACTTTAAAATTTTACCGATATTTATTCGTGCCATTGGTACTTTGCTAAGTAAAGTAAATGGTTTAGGAAAATTAGAATCATATAATGCAGTAGCGGCTGCAATTGTTGGACAAGCAGAAGTATTTATTACAGTAAAAGATCAGTTAAGTAAAATCCCAAAACATCGTTTATATACACTATGTGCATCTTCCATGTCGACAGTATCGATGTCGATTGTTGGTTCTTATATGAAAATGATTGAGCCAAAATATGTAGTAACAGCACTTGTATTAAATTTATTTAGTGGTTTCATTATTATTCATATTATTAATCCGTACGATATTACGGAAGAAGAAGATACATTGAAGTTAGAAAATAAGAAAAAGCAGTCATTCTTTGAAATGCTAAGCGAATATATTATGCTTGGTTTCACGATTGCGATCACAGTAGCAGCAATGTTACTTGGTTTCGTAGCGTTAATTACAGCAATCAATAGCTTGTTTGATTCAATGTTCGGTATTACATTCCAAGCTATTTTAGGTTATATTTTCTCACCATTAGCATTCGTAATGGGTATCCCGCAATCCGAAATGGTAACGGCGGGACAAATTATGGCAACGAAATTAGTATCGAACGAATTTGTTGCGATGCTTGATCTAGGAAAAGTAGCTGGTGATTTATCAGCTCGTACAGTTGGTATTCTTTCTGTATTCCTTGTATCATTTGCGAACTTCTCATCTATCGGAATTATTGCAGGTGCAACGAAAGGGATCGATGAAAACCAATCAAACGTTGTTTCATCATTCGGATTACGACTTGTATACGGTGCAACATTAGTAAGTCTTTTATCGGCGATTATCGTTGGTGTTATGTTATAAAGTGAAACTTTAATCAGTGGGGGGGTTCATCCCCCACTGATTATTAGTTGAACCAATCGGGCATTTACGGGCAGTTGATCCCTCACCTAACTTCTTTGCTTTCGCTGCATTTTGAGGTGGGGATCTTACTGCCCGTTAATGCGGGATAAAAAAGGGTGGTCCTAGCTCATAGCTAGGGCTATTTTTTATGGTAAATTTGCATGAAAAAACCAATTATTTAGGAATATATTAACATATAAAAATCTTTTAAAATTTATATTGCATTTCGGTTAGATAACGCTTACAATTTGATTTGTAGGTGGTATCAATTTCAGACTTTCAAGTATGGTAGGAGAGAAGAAGCTACCTTTTATAAATTGCAATTTATGTAAACGCTTACTGATTTTAGAAAACAGTTGAATAGTATTTAGGGGTTTTAAATTTTTTTAACATCAATGGTCAGACGTCATTCGTTATACGTTATACGACCAATAACTCGTGGGAGAAGTGGAGGATTCACATATGAAAATAGTAATGTTTCTAGTCGGTTTACTTGTAGTATTTGTACTAGGTTTCCTTATCAGTTCAGATCGTAAGAAAATTAAATATAAACCAATTGCACTTATGCTTGTCATTCAATTGGTACTTGCGTATTTCTTACTAAATACAAAGGTCGGATTTGTATTAGTAAAAGGGATTGCAGATGGATTTGGCGCTATTTTAAAATTTGCGGAAGCTGGGGTTAATTTCGTATTTGGTGGTTTAGCGAACGATGGACAAGCACCATTCTTCTTAACAGTATTATTACCGATTATTTTCTTAGCAGTATTAATCGGGATCCTGCAACATATTAAAGTTTTACCGATTATCATTCGTGCAGTCGGTTTCGTATTAAGTAAAATTAATGGTTTAGGAAAACTTGAATCATATAATGCGGTAGCAGCTGCAATTGTTGGTCAAGGTGAAGTATTCATTACAGTAAAAGATCAATTAAGCAAATTACCAAAAAATCGTTTATACACACTTTGTGCATCTTCAATGTCAACAGTATCGATGTCAATCGTTGGTTCTTATATGAAAATGATTGATCCAAAATATGTAGTAACAGCACTTGTACTAAATTTATTTAGCGGATTCATTATCGTTCATATTATTAATCCATATGACGTGAAAGAAGAAGACGACATTTTAGAATTACAAGAAGATAAAAAACAAACATTCTTTGAAATGTTAGGCGAATATATTATGCTTGGTTTCTCTATCGCTGTAACAGTAGCGGCGATGTTAATCGGTTTCGTAGCATTAATTACAGCAATTAACGGTGTATTCGATTCAATTTTCGGAATCACATTCCAAAGTATTTTAGGATATATCTTCTCACCATTAGCATTCGTAATGGGTATTCCAACATCAGAGATGCTAGCAGCGGGACAAATTATGGCAACAAAATTAGTAACGAACGAATTCGTTGCAATGCTTGACCTTGGAAAAGTAGCTGGTGAGTTATCAGCTCGTACAGTAGGTATTTTATCTATCTTCCTTGTATCATTTGCGAACTTCTCATCTATCGGAATTATCGCAGGTGCAACGAAGAGTATCGATGGCAAACAAGCAAATGTTGTATCATCATTCGGACTAAAACTTGTATACGGTGCAACGTTAGTAAGTATATTATCAGCGATTATCGTTGGGGTTATGCTTTAATAATAAGAAAAGCAATGAGCATTGGGCTCATTGCTTTTTTTGTTTAACTTGCTTTATCCAAACTTCTTTTAAATCGTGGTCTCTCTAAATAAGTTCCCAGTCTCCATACATATTCAACAGGCCCCATTCGATATTTCCGTAGCCAATATGTGCTAACCAATAGTTGAATCGTATAAATTCCGATGGTTAAAAGAATACCGAAGAAGTATCCGATTTTACCGAATAAGCCAAAGCCATAAGCGTAAAAAATTGTTGTTGCGATAATGGATTGAGCTAAGTAATTACTAACCGACATTTTCCCCGTATTCGCCATATATGTTAGTAAGCGCGATGCTTTTTTGTAATGGAATAATAAAATAATTGTGCTTCCGTAAAAGACTGTCATGGTTACTGATGTAAGGCCATCTTGTAACATAATTAAAATTGGATGCTTTACGAACATGGCTAAGATTTTAATTGTAAAAGAGAAAATACCAGTGATAAGCCAAATCTTTTTGATAGAAGGTATGTGTTTATCAATCTCAAATAGCCAGCCCTTTTTTCCTACATACATTCCGAGTAAGAAAAGTGGGGACATAAAAATTATTGCGAAAATTGATATGAAAACTAGTCCGAAGAAACCGTTAATCCCAATATACTCGAAAGGATTTTCAGTTAATCTAAAGTTGACATGATCCATATAGCTTCCAGTTTCATGAACTTTATGCTCTTTTTCAATATAAGGAGCAAAATCATTAATATTTGTATTTGGATCAGTTTGATAAGACATAAGTGCAATGAGTGCGAGTAGAATAGTTGCCCAAATCAATAATGTTTTTGGTTTTCTATTTATAAACATCATTAAGAAAATCCCGATAAGCCCGTATGCAAATAAAATATCTCCGGACCAAACAAAGGTGCCGTGAATGAAACCTAGTAGTAAAAGAATGCTAATACGCCTTATATATGTAGGGAAAAACTTTTTTCCTTTTGCGATAATACTGTTTTGTAACAAAACAATGCTAAGCCCAAATAAAAAAGAGAATAGGGAAATAAAATTCTGCGTGCCGAAAAATTGAATAAACCAATTAGCACTTTCATCGAGTTTTCCGAAAATATAAGTGGGTTTTTCATTAGCGAATAACCCGAATTGGATTAATGTCATATTAACAAGTAAAATGCCAAATAAAGCGAAACCACGAATGGCGTCAACAGCTTCTACACGTTGGTTCATTTTTTCTCTCCTCGTATATTGTTTTATATTGAAAATAATACCATTTTTTTACTGGTGCTATGACAAATACGAGGAATTTTAAGGTGATTTTAAGCTAGAGAGAAAATAAAAAATCACCTTAATACATTCATTAAGGTGATTAAAATATTATTCAGCTGGAGGCGTAAATGTACGTTTCTCTAATTCAGCATCTAGCATAAATAGTGCGTTTGAATCGCTTGTAATACGTTTTAATTTTTGGATGATGCTATCAAATGAAGCTTCTTCTTCTACTTGCTCATCAACGAACCATTTTAAGAATGTAATTGTTGCATGCTCACGCTCATCCCAAGCGATATCAGATAAGTTGTAAATACGTTTTGTTACCTCACGCTCGTGCTCAAGTGCCACTTCAAAAGCGTTTAATACAGATTCATATTCGTTATTCGGATTATCAAATCCAGTAATAATAGCGCGCTCGCCGCGGTCATTAATATAGTTGTAAAGCTTCATTGCGTGGAAACGTTCTTCTTCAGCTTGTACAAGGAAAAAGTTAGCGAATCCATCATAGCTCTCGGCTGTACAGTAAGCAGCCATTGCCATATAAGCATGGGCAGAGTAAAACTCAAAGTTCATTTGTTCATTTAATGCGTCGTGCAATTTTTTAGATAACATAAAATCCCCCTTATTATTGTGACAAGAATATTATACCATAGTTGATAATATTCTCATTTGGATGCTTCGAACCTTTTCGAAAGCTTTGTGACGTGTGCGTCCATAATGTCTTGTAAATCTAAATCATATTTTTGCGAAAGAATAATAAGGTTAGATAGTACATCACCAAGTTCTTCTTTTAGTTCTTGTTTTAGCTCTTCTTCTGTTTTCGCATCTTCATCAGGACGATCGCGGCCGATTTCAATAGCGCGAACAACTCGTGATACTTCCCCAACTTCTTCAGTTAAGAAATTTAAGCGAATAAAGGCATTATACTGTGACCAGCTTCGTTTTTCGTAAAATTCCTCAACCCATCTTTGAAATGCAACGATATCCATTTCTTCCTCATCCCTTCAATATGTTGTACAATGTTCATTGTATCATAACAATATATAGTTTTGGGGTGTAGGGATGAGAAAGATTTGTGTGTTTGCAGGTTCAAATTTAGGGGAAAGACCAGAGTTTAAAGAACAGGCAATCCAGTTAGGAAAAATGTTCGTTGAAAACGATTATGAGCTTGTATACGGTGGTTCATGCGTTGGTTTAATGGGAGAAGTAGCGAATGAAGTTCTTCGCTTAGGTGGGCGTGTAACAGGTGTTATGCCGCGCGGTCTATTTCGAGGAGAGATTGTGCATACAGGATTAACAGAATTAATTGAAGTAGAAACGATGCATGAGCGCAAGGCGAAAATGGCAGAGCTTGCGGATGCTTTCATTGCACTACCAGGCGGATATGGAACTTTTGAAGAACTATTTGAAGTTGTATGTTGGTCACAAATTGGTATACATAATAAGCCGGTTGGTTTATTGAACATTAAAGACTTTTACGGACCAATTCTGCAAATGGTCGAACGTGCAGCTGAAGAGGGATTTATGAACCCATCGAATAAAGAGTTAATCGTTGCAGCTGATACGGCAGATAAATTAATTCATGAAATTCAAAATTACGAGCGTCCGGTTTTGGGGACGAAGTGGAAGCAACTATCATAATACAATTGTATAGAGATTTTTGGAAACACATGTCATTTTATCTTGAAAAGGCATGTGTTTTTAATTTGGTTAAATATATTAATGTTGAGATATAATGTTTTTTGAAAAGGAGAAATAGATGGAGGAGTTTTTGCATTTACGTCCTGTTTTTAAAAGTATTTTAGCAGCATCTATTTTGGTTATGCTAATTGTTTCAACACAGAAGAAAGAGCTAATTAATGAATTTTCGCTTTGGTTTATTTCGATATTGTGTATAGGTGTATCAGCGATAATGTTGTTTATGTCTGGATTTATCGTTGATGAGTATAATCTAGGTGGCGATGTGCAATCTTTTAATATGTTTATTGGGATTGGTTTGATCAGTGGCTTGAATTTCATTATTTACTATAGACGGAAATAACAAGGAAGGCATTCCATATTACTTTGGAATGCTTTTATCATTTTGATTACCTTGTTTTTTATATAGATTTTTGGAAACACATGTAAGTTTATTTTAAAAAGACATGTGTTTTTAATTTGGTTAAATATATTGATAGAGAGATGTGAAATCGTTCGAAGAGGGGAAGTAGATGGAGGGATGTTTTGATGACTAAAAAAAAGAAGATCTGAATAAAAGGTGAGTAAGGAATTATTGAGTGACATAGAATTGTTCCGTTAAAGGGTCAGATTGTGGAAGATAGCGAATGTTTTTATGAAGTTAATAGAGGTTTTTTTAATCGAAATCAGAATAAATTTTATAGATGTAATCCTTTGGGAATTTTTAATCAGCTATGCATCATAATCTAATCATTAAAATGAAAATTGGAGGAGAAATGAGCATGGGTCGTTCTGTATTAAAAATGTATAACTACCACTTATGGGCAAATGAAGTTATTTTAAATCGCTTAAAAGAACTACCGCAAGACATTTTCCATAAGGAAGTTAAGAGTGGTTTTTCTTCGGTGGCAAAAGTAATGTCTCACATCTACCTCACAGATTTAGCCTGGTTTGAGATTATTTCTGGTAAAAGCATGAGTGATGCAATGGTACAAACAGACCAATTGAAAGAACAGCTGGAAACAAAAAATATTGAGGAAATGGAAACTAGTTTTTATGAATTATCTAAACGATATAAAGAACTTTTAAGTAGTCAACAAAATTATGAAAAAGTGTTTGAGGTTGATAATCCATATGCTGGGCTCCTGGATACGACGGTTTCTGAAACAATACTACACGTCGTCACCCACGGAGCATATCACCGTGGGAATATAGCCACAATGTTGCGGCAAATGGGTCATACCTCTGTTATGCAAGATTTTGGACTATTTCTATATTCAAAATGAATTCTTTTTATTTACCATAGAATATGGGTTTTTATGATGTTTTTGGGGACTGCTTTTATTAATGGTTTAAGCTTAATTATGCAATATAGAATAAAGGCATTCCATATTATTTCGGAATGCCTTTATTGTTATTGTTATTTTGTTTTTTATACAGGTACCAGCCACCCCAGCCGCCACCAATCGCTACAACAACGAGGAAAGCATAGTCTTTAACCTCGACACGTATATTGAAAATATTAGCTATAAGTAAGACAATCCCAACTGTTATTAACGCAAAAAATGCTCTAATTAAGTAGTCTTTCAACTGAACCACTCCCGCCATTTAAGTAGTAAATGATGAATATGGAAAAGCTTTTTGGATCTATTTTACTAAAGGGTGTTTCCTATATTTTAACATAAAAGGGATTGTGATATATTGATAAAAGTAGAAAAGATGAGTGCTAATATTGTCGTGTTTTGTCGGTACATTAGAAAAATCGCTGATATAATTTCAGTACGATTACTTCATAAAAAAAGCGCCTCTGAACGAGCCGCTTCCGCTTTAAGTATTATCCAGCTCCAGCGGCTAGAATGTTCGGTGGCTTTGCTTTTTCCTGCGAGGCAAAGAGCGCCTCTACGTCAAAAGCTCCATCCCTCTCACATTCTGAGCAAGCCGCTTCCGCTTTTAATATATTATTGATTCAAGAACGCACGTAGCATCCAAGCGTGTTTTTCTAGTTCTGTGTAGATGCCTAGTAGTAGGTCAGATGTCATTTCGTCGTCAGATTCTTGAGCGATTTCCATGCCTTTTTTCAGTTCAGTTAGCATCATTTCGTAGTCTTTCATGATTGCTTCGACCATCCCTTCTGCAGTTTCTCCGTAAGCTGCTTCTTGAATAGAAGATAGTTCTAAGTATTCTTTCATTGTTGCTACTGGTTTGCCGCCAATTGCTAAAATACGTTCTGCGATTTCATCGATGTGAGTAGCTGATTCTGTATAAAGCTCTTCGAATTTCTCGTGTAATGTGAAGAATTGAGGTCCTTTTACGTACCAATGGAAGTTGTGTAGTTTTGTAAATAAAACGCTCCAGTTTGCTACTTGTTTGTTTAATACTTCGATTACTTGTTTGTTCATTATGATCAATCTCCTTTTGAGTTGTTATGTTATATCAATTACTAATTTATAATTATTGTAATCTAGTAATTTGTATAAATCAACCCTTTTGCTGGAATTAATTTGAACAAATTATGAACTGTTGTAAATAAAAATCCCTATTACTGTGAAGTAATAGGGATTTTGTTTGATATATAGATTCTGCTTTTAATTATTATACTGCTTTTTTATTCTCTTCTATATCCTGTCCATCCCAGCACTCTGTATTCTGTAAGCCAGGGATAGAACTTGCAACGAAAACAGGATCTTTTCCTTGTTTCTTTTGCTTTATATAGTCTACTAATGCCGCATAGGCGAACTTGCTAAGGAATGAGATGGCAATTAAGTTTGTAAATACCATTAGTCCCATAAAGAAATCAGCTAAACTCCAAACCGTTTGAAGGGCAGCGATAGATCCGAAGAACACCATTCCGACAACTGCAACACGATAAATCAGTAACCATGTTTTGCTTTCTTTAATGAATGCGATGTTTGTTTCACCATAATAGTAGTTTCCTAGTAAAGAACTGAAAGCGAATAGGAAAATAATAATCGCTAAGAAAGTGCTTGCCCACGGTCCAATTTGTGAACTTAATGCTTGTTGTGTTAATTCAATACCTTCTAAATTTGATCCTTTGTAAAGTCCAGAACATAATACGATAAACGCTGTTGATGTACATACTAAGAATGTATCTACGAAAACACCTAATGCTTGAACAAGTCCTTGTTTTACAGGGTGAGATACATCTGATGTTGCTGCTGCGTTAGGGGAGCTACCCATACCTGCTTCTGTCGCGAATAAACCGCGCTGAATTCCGAATTTGATTGCTGCTCCAATACCACCAGCGATAGCTTGGTCTAAACCGAATGCGCTGTTAAATATTTCTGTGAAAATGCTTGGTAACATATTGAAGTTGTTAATTACGACAAAAATAGCCACACCAATATAAATGATCGCCATTGGCGGAACGATCATTTCTGTAATACGTGAAATGCTCTTGATACCACCAAAAATAATAACTGCAACTAATAAAGCTAATAGAGCTCCTACAATCGTTCGCTCTAGTCCAAAAGCATTTTCAAACGCTATTGTTACTGTATTTGCTTGTACAGAATTGAAAATTAATCCGTACGCAACTGTAATAAGAAGTGAAAACCAAACACCCATCCAGCGTTTGTTTAATCCTTTTTCCATGTAATATGCTGGTCCACCACGGAACCTGCTTCCATCTTTTACTTTATAAATTTGCGCGAGCGTACATTCTACGAAACTAGTAGCTGCTCCAAGGATAGCGATAAACCACATCCAAAATATTGCGCCGGGTCCACCCATTGAAATGGCTAATGCTACACCAGCTAAGTTTCCGATACCGATACGTGCCGCTGCACTTAAGCAAAATGCTTGGAATGGAGAGATGCTATCTTTCTTTTTTTCTTTTCGGTTAAATCCTTTACTAATTAAACTGACCATCTCACCGAAATGAGTAATTTGGACAAATTTTAATTTGAAAGAGAAATAAAGACCGAAGCCGATTAGCATTGCAATAAGAATATATGACCATAAAATATTATTCGTTACCTCAAGGAATCTGCTAAAGATATCAATCATATAATACACTTCCTTTTTTTCGTAATAAGAAAATTATATGCAAAAAATATACCAGAATCAATTTTTCTAAAAAATCACGTTACTTAAATGTATTTTATGTTATGATTATGTTACATCGTAATATTTTTAGAATTATTTACATTTTAAAAAACTAAATTTAAAGCGAAAAAGAGGGGATAATTTGAAAGAAGAATCTTTATTGAAAGTAAGTCTTAAGAGTTTGAAAATGAGAAGTAATTTATTTTTTATCATTACATCTTTAAGTATCTTTTTAGGAGCCACTTATTATTACAATAAAAAATTCCCAAATCACAGGTATCCTGAATGGTTAGAATTTCTAAAATGGATTGGATGAATAAAAGACTGAAAAACAGAAAATTCAAATAAAAATCGTTGTGGAGGAGCTAAATATGAATATTAGAGAAAGTGAACTTCCGGGTATTGGTTACAAATTTCAAATCGTTACGAAAGGTAACGAAAAGATGGTGATTGTCATTCATGATGATGGGCGTAGAGAAATGTATCATTTTGATTCAGACCATGAAGAAAGCATCTCAAGTATTTCATTACGTGACTCAGAGGCAAGACAAATTGCAGCAATATTAGGTGGAATGGTATATAAGCCTAGGGCATTAGAAAATGTTGAAATGGTCTTTGAAGGTTTAGCGATTGAGTGGTTTAAAGTAGAGAATACAGCTCCAGCGATCGGAAAAACAATCGGTGATCTTGAAATAAGAAAAACATATAGCGTAACGATCATTGCAGTTATGAAAAAGAATATGAAAAAGCTATTTAATCCAGGACCAGAAACAGTAATTGAAGAAGGAGATATGCTTGTAGTTTCGGGTGAGAGAGAAGAAATTAAAAAAATTATTAATGAGTTACTTTCGAATAGGGGGACTGACTAGATGGATACTTTAATTTTTGAAGTTGGTACAGCTTTAGTTTTAGTAGCAATTGCGGCAGTAATCGCTGGAAAGTTTAAATTCTCAGTAATACCTTTTCTAATTGTTCTTGGCATGTTAGTAGGACCGCATGCGCCGACAATAGGTGTTATCGATCTCAAATTTATTGAAAGTGCAAGTGTAATTTCCTTCCTTGGAAGGATTGGGGTTCTGTTCCTTCTGTTCTATCTAGGGCTAGAGTTTTCGATGAAAAAACTAATTAAATCTGGACGTTCTATTGCGATTGGCGGAACGATTTATATTTTAATTAACTTTTCACTTGGATTATTATACGGATTTATAATGGGCTTCCCGTTACTTGAAATCTTAATTATTGCGGGTATTATTACGATTTCTTCTAGTGCTATCGTTGCAAAAGTATTAGTCGATTTAAGAAGAACTGGTAATAATGAAACCGAATTAATTTTAGGAATTATTATGTTTGAAGATATATTCCTTGCTGTATATTTATCAGTTGTTTCTGGTTTAGTTCTAGGGGATCATGCTTCCTTCTTAGGTGCTCTTACTTCGATTGGAATTGCTTTAGGATACATGCTTCTATTCTTTATTGTGGCTAGAAAGGCTACGCCGTTATTAAATAGATTGCTCAATATTAGTTCAGATGAAATTTTCATTATTGTAGTATTTGCTTCGTTATTCTTTATTGCAGGTTTCTCGGAAACAATTCACGTTGCCGAAGCAATTGGAGCACTTCTTTTAGGATTAGTTTTCTCTGAGACAGAGCATAGTGACAGAATTGAACATCTCGTTGTTCCATTTAGAGACTTTTTCGGAGCTATTTTCTTCTTCAGTTTCGGATTAAGTATCGATCCGTTTTCATTAGGCGGGGCGATATGGTTAACGTTAGGTGCTGTACTTCTGACGATAATCGGAAATTTTGTAGCAGGGATGATTGCAGGACGACAAGCTGGATTATCGCATAAGGCGTCCACAAATATTGGATTAACAATTGTTTCAAGGGGAGAATTCTCCATTATTATGGCTAATATCGGTATCGCCGGTGGTTTAATGTCAGTACTGAAACCATTCTCAGCACTATACGTGCTTATACTATCCATCTTAGGTCCACTTCTGACGAAAGAGTCAAAGAATGTATATAAATTTTTAAATAAAATCTTTAAGTGGGATACGAAGACTAGATAAATTTTAAAAAAATAAAAGTACAAGATATTTACTGCTTGTACTTTTATTTTTTGCAATGAAAACAGTAAAGAGAGGTAAATGATGTTAGGAGAGTTGATTCATTCAGTTTTAGTTTTTTTAGAAGGACTTGGTTATTGGGGAATTATGCTTGGATTAATGCTAGAGGTTATCCCAAGTGAAATCGTATTATCTTATGCAGGTTATTTAGTATCAACAGGAAGCATTACATTTTGGGGTGCTGTCGCGTTCGGTACAATTGGTGGTGTAATCGCACAACTATTCATTTATTGGATCGGTCGATACGGAGGAAGACCTGTTCTTGAGCGATATGGAAAATATATTTTGATTCAGAAGAAACATATTGATTATGCTGAAGCGTGGTTTAATCGTTACGGAACTGGTGTTATTTTTACAGCGCGCTTTATTCCTGTTGTGCGTCATGCTATTTCGATACCAGCGGGTATTGCGAAAATGTCACACGCTAAGTTTATTACGCTAACTACACTAGCTGTTATTCCATGGTCAATTGTATTTGTATATTTAGGTTTTAAATTAGGAACAGAGTGGGAAAGTATTAATAAAGTAGCTGGGCCATATGTGAAATACTTTTCACTTGCTGCTATTGTTTGTGCAATTGGTTATTTTATATTAAAGAAAATGATGAAAAAAAAGTGATTACGGAAAAAGAATCTATGCTGACATAGATTCTTTTTTATTGTCATTTTTTAAAGGGTGAGAAAGAGTATGTTTAATATTTACCATATTGTGGCATACATATAGGAAAAGGGTGTTTGGAAAGGGGATTATAGAGAAATGGAACTCCAGTTTCAAAATGTATATCAACAAGTTGAAAATTGGTATGTGTTGGATTCGGAGCTTCCTTGGGATGTCAAAAAGTTAAGAAATGATTTATTTTCTCTTATTGAAATAAGTACAACGCCAGTTATTTTTTGTGATACGTGTGATGCGAATCATGTACTTTTAGCATTAGGAGAAGAAGAAGAAGAATTTTTATTCCCAGTAGGTGGTTTTTATCATAAAGAAAAGCAATTAATTTTCGTTTGTATGTGGGAAGAGTATGAACAAGTGCTCAAAACGCTATTGCATGAATTTAGGCATGCGATGCAGCATAAGGACGATGTACTATATGTTGGAAATGAACTATACGAAGAAAGATGGATCGAGAAGGATGCGAGGCATTTCGCGGAGAGGAAGCTAGATGAATATAAAAATAGAAATTTAATCTGAAGCATAGTGGAGAAAGGTCGCTGTGCTTTTGTTTTGTCGCTAATTAAAAATAAGTTGTTGACCTTTATTAAGTTTAGTTCTAAACTAATAGTATCAAATGAGCGAGGTGATGGAATGAAAGCAGAGGAAAGACTTGGATTACTATTATGGTTTCGTTTATCACGCTTTTATAATAGAAGTATTCGTGAGACGAATCAGCATTTGAAAAAGTGGAATGTATCTGCTGCTCAGTTTGATGTATTAGTTCAAGTTGGAGGACACGATCGTTTAACGCAGCAAGAGCTTGGAAATAAGTTATTTGTTACGAAAGGAAATGTTACTCAACTTTTAAATAAGATGGAGCAACTCGATTGGATTCAGCGTGAACAAGAAGGCACCACGAAATATATTTCCTTAACAGAAGAGGGAAAGGTTCTATATGAAGAAATAGTCCCGCCGCAAGAAACATTTCAAGCAGAACAATTTGATAAGTTAAATAGAGAAGAACAAAAACAATTATTAGAATTACTGAAGAAGTTGCAGTGATAAAAATTAAAAATAATTATCTCGACTTCGAGATAATGTGAGGTGAAGGATATGTTTAGAAAAGTTGATCATAAAAATATGGGAAGAGCAAATCACGGGTGGTTAAATACACATTTTCATTTTTCTTTTGCAAATTATTATAATCCAAACAATATGAATTTTGGAGCAGTACGTGTTATGAATGATGATTTAATAGCGGCACAAACTGGTTTTGATATGCATCCGCACCGTGATATGGAGATTATCTCTTACGTTATAGATGGTGAATTAACACATGAAGATAGTATGGGGAACCGAGGGACAATTGAGCGTGGGCATGTTCAATATATGAGTGCAGGTACTGGTGTATTTCACAGTGAGCATAACTTAGGAAATGAAACATTGCGTTTATTACAAATTTGGATTTTACCGGACCGTGATGGTCATAAACCGAACTATGGTGAGTTTAAATTTGATTGGAGTAAACGTGAAAATGAGTGGTTCCATATGGTATCTCCTTCTGATGGAGATGCACCAATTCATATTCACCAAGATGCAAATTTATATTCTTTATCATTAGAGGCTGGTAAAGAAATTCAGTTTCCTGTTCAAGAAGGGCGTCAATTATACCTTGTACAAATTGAAGGTAGCAGTGTTGTGAATGGTGAAACACTCGTAACGCGTGATGCAGCGGAGGCTGTAGAAGAAGATATTCGCATTCAAGCGAAAGAAAACTCTCATTACTTAGCGATTGAAATGAAAATGGAATAAAGTGAAATTTTAATCCATGGTGGTTTTAAGTATGTGAATAGTGGGATGAAAAGTTATAGGATAAAGGATATCGGAAACGATATCCTTTTTTGTGTGAGTTAAATTAACAGAAAAAACTTTCTCAATTTTTGGAAGCAGGTATCAGGAGAGTTATTCAGAATTTTATAAAAGTGTTAAAAACTTTTAGGGGAATGGGGAGTGTTAGATTGAAAAAGCAAGTAATTTCATCAGCATTAGCATTAACTGTTATCGCAAGTGGGTTTGGGGCATTTGGAGCAACTACGACGAAAGCAGAAGAGCAAAAAATCCAGTATCACCAAGAGTTTAAAACGCCAGCTTACATAGGTGAAGAATGGAAAGCGCCGGAAGGATTAGATAAAAAAGAGACGGTCTTTCAATATTTAGAGAGTAAAAAGGATATGTTTAAACTAGCGGGAAATATTGACAAACATTTCAATATCGTTGGTGAAGAAAAAGATGCTGAGTCTGGTACAACACATGTGAAGTTAGTTGAGAAGCATAATAACATTCCTGTGTATGGTTCAGATCAAACGGTTACGCTTGATAAAGAGAATAATGTAAAAGCATTTTTCGGACAAGTTATTCCGAGTTTAGATGATAAAAATATTCCTTCATCTGCAAGTATTAGTGCAGAACAAGCAGAAACGATTGCAAAAGCTAATATTGAGAAAGAAATTGGCAAGGTAAAGAATTATGATGGTGTGAAAAAAGATTTATATGTGTATGAAAAAGATGGTCAATACTATCTTGCATATCTTGTAAAAGCATCGGTTTCAAAACCAGCTCCAGGATATTGGCATTACTTTGTTGATGCAACAAATGGAAATGTTATTGAGAAATATAATGCTGTAGATCACATTACTGGATTTGGTTACGGAGTATTAGGCGCTAGACAATCATTTGAAATTGCTCAAGATACGAAAACAGGAGCGTTCAACTTATTTGATGGTACACGAGGACAAGGTGTCCATACATTTGATGCAGAGAATATGGATGAAAACTGGTTTAATTTATTCTCACAAATTCTTGGATATACAGGAGAAGAAGTTGTAAGTAAATCTAAGTTCTTCGAAGATAAAGCGGCAGTTGATGCGCATGTGAATGCAGGAAAAGTATATGATTACTATAAAAAGACATTTAACCGTAACTCTTTCGATGATAAAGGTGCGAGACTTATTTCTACTGTTCACGTAGGTGAATCTTGGAATAACGCAGCTTGGAACGGTGTTCAGATGATGTATGGTGATGGCGATGGTAAGACATTCATTCCATTATCTGCTGGACTAGATGTTATCGGCCACGAATTAACGCATGCTGTAACTGAACATACAGCAAATCTTGTTTATAAAGATGAGTCAGGAGCGTTAAATGAATCGTTATCTGACATTATGGGTGTCATGGTTGAGAAGAAGAGCTGGGATTTAGGTGCTGATATTTATACACCTGGTAAACCTGGTGATGCACTTCGTTCTCTGAAGGATCCAGCATCTATTCCAAACCCATTAAAACCAGGTGAGGGTTACCCAGATCACTATAATAAACGTTATACTGGAACAGCTGATAATGGCGGCGTTCATATTAACAGTAGTATTAACAATAAGGCAGCGTATTTAGTGTCTGAGGGCGGCACACATTACGGTGTGAAAGTAACTGGAGTAGGTCGTGAAGCGACAGAAAAAATTTACTATCGTGCTCTTACAAAATATTTAACTGCAAACTCTGACTTTAAAATGATGCGCCAAGCTGCACTTCAATCAGCAGAGGATTTATACGGTAAAAACTCTAAAGCTGTACAAGCTGTAACGAAAGCTTATGATGCTGTAGGAGTAAAATAATAAAAGAAAAAGACCTGACTGGATTGTCAGGTCTTTTCTTTATTTAGTCACGAATACCTAATGCGATTTTCGCCATACGTGACATACGTTCTTTTGTCCAGGGCGGATTCCATACAACGTTTACTTCTATTTCATTTACCTCGGGTACGTTCGTTGATAATATTTTTTTAACGTCTGATACGATTTGCCCAGCCATTGGACAACCGATAGAAGTCATTGTCATTGTAATGACAGCATTATTATTTTCATCTGCTGTAACGTCATAAACTAATCCAAGATTGATAATATCAACACCTAGTTCAGGGTCAATAACAGCTTCTAAGTTGGCATATAACTTTTCTTCAAAGGCTTGTTGTGACATGCGTAGCACCCCCTAAATATTAATGATATCGTTTCTCATTATAACGGATATGCGGGATAAGTGCAGTAAATAACCTCTTAAAGCTGAAAGTTGTAAATGACAAAAGGGGGTTAAAAAAGTAATCCCTCTTTATTTTAAAGATTATTAATCTATTCAATGAAAATTATAGCGGATAATGGAAAAGGGCAGATGAGTATAAGTGAATGTTATTAAAATGTATACATTTATATATCAAAAATTCTTAAATAAAAATAAGAAATCCTATTGTAATTCGAAATAACATCATGTATACTTCTAATTAGTTGATAACGATTATCACTATCAACTAAAACATTACTCTTCGTTATGTTGGTCATACCCCTTTTTGACGACGTAAGTCAGAGACGAATGTTGAAATATCTTGTGTCCTATTCTACAGAATTATGGTAATCTCCAACCTCAACTTATATGCGTAAGCATGCAAAAAAAAGGATCCTATCCGTGAAGGGATCCTTTTTTGCATGTTGTCGCAATTAATGTATATAGCCCGGGTATACGTTCTTCAATTCCTTCCGGTGAAGTAGAAGGGAAGACCCACCTTTGATGAGATCCGTGTTCTTCAATTAATTTTTCAATCTTGAAATTTGCTTCTGCCATTGCTGTAATAACTTCTCCTAGTGTCCAGCGCCTAATTTTTGTTCTCGGTACAGCAGCTTTCTGCGATTCCGTAAGGAGGATACTATAAGCTACGTCATCTTCAATAAGTTCTTCATCGAAATAATTTTCATTTGCTCGAAATGATGGATGATCTACTCCTAATAATTTTGTATAAACGGGATGGTAATCACGCAGTATAAATGTCCCATCTTGTTTTAGTAAGTGGGAGATTATATGAAAGAGTGGCTTTAAGTCTAAAAAGTAATGGAGCACGCCAAGTTCCAGTAACACGATATCAAATGACTGAGATAGATTTAGATCTAGTACATCGGAAACGATATACTGAATAGAGACGCCAGCAGCCTCGGCTAGTTCGGTTGCATATTTTTCGTTACTTGCTGAAATATCTACAACTGTTACATCGGCTCCTAAAAGAGCAAGAGCAACTGCTTTGTTACCTTTTGATCCGAGTAAATTAATAATACGCTTTCCTTTTGGAGATTGTATGTAAGGTAAATAGTAGGAGACTTCATGAACAGGATCTTGCATGAGTTTTTTTGCATATTCTGTCGGTTTGCCATGACGATTCGTCCAAGCTTCGTAAGCAGCTGCATTCCAGCTTTTTTCATTAATCGTGCTTAGTTGTTTTTGATTCAATTTTATCACTCCTTTTGTGAACATATAGTTATTCGGTGAGTGAGTGGGGTTTCCTGTTCTTTTTTGAATTAAAGTTTGATTTTTCTGTTGTTAAGTCGTAAAATACGTTTTATACATAAAAGCGTTGAAAAGGAAAAGTAGAATGGAACCATTCTTTCCAGAGAGCTTCGGTAGCTGAGAAGAAGCAAGAATATTCATTTGAACAATGGCCTTTGAGCTTCGTCCTGAACTTATCAAATGATAATAGTAGGCGGCGACGAGAGTTGGTACTCGTTATCAAAACCACAGTATACGAGCATGAATTGCTCCGTACTTGTTAAGGTTAGTTATGCGAATGACTGACGAAATAAGGTGGTACCGCGACTGTTTATACAGCCCCGCCCTTATCTTTTTTAAGATAAGGGCGGGGCTTTTTATATTTTAAAGGAGGAATATAAGATGAGTATTTTTATTGGAGGCGCTTGGCCGTATGCAAATGGTTCGTTACACCTTGGACACATTGCTAGTTTGTTACCAGGAGATATTTTAGCACGTTATTATAGGGCGAAAGGTGAGCATGTGTTGTATGTTTCAGGAAGTGATTGTAATGGAACACCGATTACAATTAGAGCAAAACAAGAAGGTGTGACGGTGAAAGAAGTTGCTGATAAGTATCACGAAGAGTTTAAGCGATGTTTTCGTAGCCTTGGTTTTACTTATGATTGCTATACACGTACAGATAGTGAGCACCATCATGAAACTGTTCAAAAAGTCTTTTTGCGTTTATTAGAAGAAGGCTATATTTATAAAAAAGTAGTTGAACAAGCTTATTGCGAAACGTGTACGCAATTTTTACCAGATCGTTATGTAGAAGGCCTTTGTCCACATTGTCATGAGGCAGCAAGAGGAGATCAATGCGATGCTTGTTCTGCCATCTTAGATCCACTCGATTTGTTAGAAAAGAAGTGTAAGTTATGTGGTAGTACGCCATCAGTACAGGAAACAGAGCACTTCTATTTTGCATTGCATAAATTTCAGCAGCAAATTAAAGCGGCTGTAGAAATTGCAAAACAAGAAGGAACATGGCGCGACAATGCGATTCAACTAACAGAAAGATATTTAAAGGAAGGGTTACAAGATAGGGCCGTATCGCGTGATTTACCAATCGGGGTTCCAATTCCAGTAGCAGGATACGAAGATAAGAAGGTTTACGTATGGATTGAAGCGGTGACAGGATATTATTCAGCAAGTAAACATTGGCTGAAGAAACAGGGAAAGCTGATCAAGGGTTTTGGGATAGAGAAGCGAAAACATATTATGTGCACGGAAAGGATAATATTCCGTTTCATTCCATCATTTGGCCAGCGGTATTACTTGGGATAGGAGAGGAAGCAACCCCAAGTTATATCGTTTCGAATGAATATTTAACAGTTGAAAAAAGAAAGCTATCGACAAGTAAAAACTGGGCAGTATGGGTACCTGATATATTAGAAAGATATAATCCAGATTCTATTCGTTACTTTTTAACAGTAAATGCACCAGAAAATCGTGATACTGATTTTTCATGGCGTGAATTTATATACAGTCATAATAGTGAATTGTTAGGTGCATATGGGAACTTTGTGAACCGAACATTAAAGTTTATTGAAAAGTATTATGATGGCATTGTGCCGAAGGGAATTATTAATGTAGAGCTGAAGGAGAAGATAGAAGGATTATATAAAAATGTAGGGGAATTGATTGAGCAAGCAAAATTTAAGGTGGCATTAGAGACAATATTTGATGCAGTACG
This sequence comes from Bacillus sp. LBA3-1-1.1, assembly GCF_040676495.1. Lineage (NCBI taxonomy): Bacteria > Bacillati > Bacillota > Bacilli > Caryophanales > Bacillaceae > Bacillus > Bacillus sp. LBA3-1-1.1. The sequence continues at coordinate 118,857 of NZ_JBEGIB010000002.1, read as the reverse complement.
TTTTGCAAATAAATACTTTGATGAACAGCGGCCTTGGAAACAAAGAGAAGATGCCCCAGTTTCATGTGAAGAAACGATTTATAATTGTGTTTATCTTATCGCTAATTTTGCAAATCTCCTTGAACCGTTTTTACCATTTTCAAGTGAGAAAGTTAGAAACACATTGTCGATTGTTAAACGAAATTGGGAACCTCAAAATACGTTGCCGAATAGAATTGATAGCGTGCAGCCATTATTTGAACGAATTGATGTAAAACAAATTGAGCATGAGATAGAGAAGTTATATGGAGCGGTAAAGTGAGATATAGAAAAAAGGCCTTTCAAGTAAATGAAAGGTCTTTTTTCTATGCGCTATGCACATGATTATGTTTTTTTCCTTTTCTATACGTAAGTAGCTGAGGAGTGAAAATCCCAAGCAATATAAAGATTATCCCAATCGACTGCATGAATGTTACGACTTCATGCACAAGTGTAATAGAAGCGATAATTGCTGTTGGTAATTCAGCTGCACCTAATATTGTCCCAAGCCCCGTTCCGACTTTCGGTACACCAATTGAAAAACAAATGACAGGTACAATAACTCCAAACAGTCCAAGGAAGAAAGCATATTTCCATAGGCCTGCTTGTAAAGCGCCGTCCGTTAAAAAGGTAGGCGGGAAAAATAAACATACAATAAGAGTAGCACTTGTTGTCATAAGAAAGCTTTTCGTATAAGGCGGAACATCTGTAGCGACGCGCCCGCTTGCAAATACATAGAATGAGAAAGAGACGGCAGCTAATAGCCCGAAGATAATACCTTTCGCCGAAAAGTTTTGTCCAAGTCCTTCAAATACTCCGCCAGCAAACAATGTACCAGTAAACAAAATAATAATAGATATAACTTTTTCACGGCTTGGGAATGTTCGGTTGGCAATCGCTTCGATGACTACACCAATCCAAGTGAACTGAAAGAGTAAAACGACAGCGATAGAGGCTGGCAGTTCTTCTACCGAAATAGCATAGAAAATACCTGTCATACTCATTGTGGTGCCGACTGTTAGTAACGAAAAGAATTGTTTTTTTGATGCTTTATGACGTGAAAAGAAAAGGACAAGTAAAAGTAGGCCAATCCATCCGAAGACATATTGTCCTCCTAGTAGTTGGTGTGCTGAAAATCCATCGATGAATCCAAGCTTAAAAATAGTTGAAAGTACGCCGTAGCTACAAGCGCCGAATAAAACTAATAATGAATACTTAAATTTTTCCATGAGAAAACCTCCTTATATAAAGTGAAACTTTAATCAGTGGGGGGTGTTCATCCCTCACTGATTATTAGCCCGCACCAATCGGGATAAATAAAAAACGCCCGTTATCCTAATAAGGACAACGGGCGAACGAAACAGAGTAAGAGACTCTACAAAATTCCGCCACTCATACGAAGTATGAGTTTGGGTTATGAAATTATAGTAGTAGTTTACATTGCTTTTGGAAAGACAATTGAGCATTTTACACCTTGAGGTGTGTTTTGTATTCCATAAGGAAACTGATGTTTATCTAGTATTTGTTTTACAATATATAATCCAAGACCGCTACCTTGTACTAAACCATTGTTTCCAGAATTAGCGCGATAGAAAGGCTCAAATAGATGAGCGAGTTTGTCCTCATCTATTTGTGAACCTGTATTTAAAACCTCTAATGCGTAACCGTTCGGTTTTTCATAAAGCTTTATATATATATACTGATGATCGATTGTATAGTGAATTGCATTTGAAATAATATTAAAAATAGCAGTTTGAATAAATTTAGGATCAGCTAAAATTGTTACATCTTGTTTAATGTTAGATTGAACAGTTAATTGCTTTACAGATATAAAATAATCTACTTTCCTCATAACGTCCTCAATGATGTTAGATAGTGAAATAACTTCTATATTCGGTTTGAATTGAGGATTTTGTATTTTGGATAATTCTGACATCTTTTCCATTAGTACGTTAATATCTTGCATCATCTCATAGGATCGTTTTAGATATTTGTCTCTATCTTGGTATGCACCGATTCCGTGAATCATGCCATCTAGTTGTCCCATAACGGCTGCGATAGGTGTTTTTAATTCATGGGATACCATAGACATAAATTCTTTACGAGATTGTTCTAATTGTTGTTCTTTCTTGAGCTCATTTCGTAAATCTTTATTTGTTTCGTGTAGATTCCTCACAATAGTTGGGACTTGTGAAGCCGCTACTTGCAAATTGAAATCTGTTTGATCTGTATTTTTGTTAGGTGATTGTTTATCTGAAAAGTCCAGATTTATAATATCTTTTAAAGTATCACTTATATATTGAAAAGGTTTGGCAATTAGTTTGGCATAAATTAAAGAACCGAGCAGAGATAATGCAAGCATTGTTGCACCAATATTTGGAGCTAAGTGTTGCAAGGCATCTGCTAAACTTGGACTATCATGTGTTTCATTTGTTTTCTTTTCTGCATTTTGTGTATGTAAGGAAGTAGTGTTAGCGGCCGTTTGTTCCGCTTTAGTATGTGATTCAGTTTTGTTACTTTCCCCCGAAAGATTTGCTGCATTTTCTTTTGCAGTTGCAGCTTGGCTAGGTTGCAAAAGATGATTAATAGCTGTAGAGAGTGTTTTGAAATCTATAATAGATGACTGGAAATTTGAGATGCTACCCTCTGAAACAACTTTATTTTCTTCTCTATTATTTTGTTCATTTTTCGTAACTGAATCCGCATGTTCCACAGTTTGAATTTCATGGTTTTGCGCATAACGCTCTTTATCATAGTTTAAAGCTAGAAAATAAATAATTTGATACAGGCAAAGTGATAAAAGAACACAAAACAATAAGGTTTTGATGAAAATATTTTTGGTGATGTTATCCTTGCTATGCTTCGATTTTGTAGCCAATGCCTTTCACCGTTTTAATATAAGGGATCCCCAATTTTTTTCTTAAATTTTTAATATGTGTATCTATAACTCTTACATCACCATAATGTTCATAGCCCCATACCTTATTTAACAAATCACTTCTTGATAATACTTTTCCTCGATTTTGTAACAAAGTATATATAATCTCAAATTCTTTAGTTGTTAGTTCAATTTGATTGCCATGAACATAAGCCGCATATGCTGTAGAATTTAACATCAATTCATGGAATTGTAGTATAGTTGCAGTTTCGGTTTCCTTCGTTGTTGTTCTTCTTAATACAGCTTCTACACGTTTAATAAATACCGTGTAATGGAACGGTTTCGTAATATAGTCATCAACGCCCAACTCAAACCCTTTAATTTCACTTTCTTCATTATGTAAGCCTGTTAACATAATGATTGGTACATCAGACTGTCCTCGCATAATTTTACAAATACTATAACCATCTATATCTGGTAACATTACATCAAGGAGGACAAGGTCGTATGAATTTTTTTGGAAAAGAAGAATTCCTTCCGTTCCAGCGCCAACCACATCAACGGTAAAATTTTGGGCAGTTAAAAATTCACGAATAAGTTCTTGTATATCTGGGTTGTCTTCAATCACCAGTATATGCGTCATAGTAACACCTCCTAAATAACGCTTTTTACTGCAATATTCGAATTCTTCATTTTTGGATGACTCAGGTTATATATATAATAAGCCCCCGCTATAAAGTAATCATAAAAGTAGCAAGGGGAATTGTTTATTGGAACTGAATATTTCAGAATCACAGTAGTTCTATTATAGTGTGTAATGTAAAAGTTATAAAACATTATAACTGTTTAATTTTAATATCCATGCGTATCGATGTTTCGATACTATTTAGTGCAGTATACTTTCATTATATATGCAAGTATAGTTGTTTCGCTACTGTAAATGAATATATAAAATAAGCCAAGATATAAAATTCTTGGCTACATGTAAATCTGGTTCATATGTTATTTTACAGTGACAGTGGCACGATCGTGGATACGTTCAAATAACCAATGTATATCATTGTTATACATGCGAATACAGCCAAGTGTTGTAGCTTTACCAATCGCTTGATTATTGTTAGTGCCGTGAATTGCATACGTTGTTCCGTATGTTCCTGCCATATTTAATCCGAGCCAACGATCACCGAGTGGATTACGTGGATCGCCGCCTTTAATATGTCCTTTATAATAAGGACGGTTTTTAATTTTGTTTACCACTTGAAAAGTACCTTTCGGTGTAGGCGTTGCAACTTTGCCAGTAGCGACAGAGAAGCTTTTTATAAACTTTCCATTTTGATAGAAATCCATTTTATTTAATTTCGTGTCAACGATAAGCTGTTCGTTAGTTGAAGCTGCTTCTGCAGACATATATGGAACAGTTAAAAAACCTAACGATAACATTATAGTTACTAGTAATTTTTTCATTATATTCTCCTTTTACTATTTTAGTAGTGTTATATACATCGAATTTGTAATCCGCGTAATGCTTGATGTACGTTTTCATTTAGTGATTCAAAAAAATTGGCGATTTTTGCATTATATTTGTTATTTTTATCAATAAGTAATCTTTCATTTAGTAGAAGCTCGCCGTATAGCCCAAAGCTCTGTACTTGAATGTTCATTTCATCTTCTGTTTCAGAAATGATAGGTAAGAAATAATGAAAGGCTTTAGTTGGAATGATATAACTTTTTCCAATCATGCCTTCGTGATTAGAATTAATCCATTTTTTCGTGACAATCTTAATATTCTTTCTAGAAATGATAAAGGATAGCGTTGTAGATTTTGTTAAACTTACGTCAAATTCATTTGTTTTACATATGTGTAAGTTAAAAATCGTTTCATTTGGATGAGATTCAATATTGGTATTAATAAAATCGTGCATTTTATAAGCTTCCATTCCTATTCTCCCTTTTTTCATTTTCAGAAAGCGATTTATATTTATTAAATTTAATGTTTAGGTAATATGGTAGTAAAAGTATTCAACAAATTCCGATATAATCTTACAATACGTATATGAAGCTAATATGAAGTTAGTATGAGTTTGTTATGGTTTTTTATAGAGAACAAAATGAGGCGATTTCCGAGTGTTAAAAACTGGATAAATTTTGTATATTAATGTCCCTATCCAGTGTAATAGATAGGTGTCATCTCGTTTCAAGGCGATAATTTATATAATTAAATAAAGAACAGAAACGTTAGTGTGAGCCTTACAAAAATGTAATAAAAATGTAAGCTATTGTGATAGTTATTTCGACAATTTTTTTATACAATATATAGTAAGAAGTTGTACGTGATTGAAAGGAGAGATGACATGGAATGGGTTCATGAATTATTTCAGCAATACGGGTATTATGTAGTGCTTGTAGGCTTGCTGTTAGAATATATTGCGCTTCCGTTTCCGGGAGAGCCAACATTAGCATATGCGGGATTTTTAGCACAGAAGGGTGATCTAAGCTTACCTATTTTAATTATCCTATCCTTTATTGGGACAAGTGTAGGAATGACGATTCAATACTTTTTAGGGAATAAGCTTGGTATGCCTTTTGTTCAAAAGTATGGGAAGTATGTATTTTTAACACAAAGAAAAATTGATTTAACGAGAATGTGGTTTGATAAATACGGATATTTCCTTATCTTTATCGGTTTCTTCATTCCTGGAGTACGTCATTTTACAGGATACTTTGCAGGTATCATTAACTTACCGTTTCGCCGTTTTGCGATTACAATTTATTCAGGTGCTTTATTCTGGGTATCATTCTTCTTAATCGGTGGCTACTGGTTAGGTGGTAACTTACATGATATTTTCGGATTATTGGAAGATCATATCGGCAAAATCATTTTCGGAGCTATTGTCATTGTAGCAATTACGTTAAGTGTTCGTTTCCGCAAGCAATTAAAACGAGTATTTTTACAAAACGCAAGTTAATATGGAATCCATTCTATGTCAGATTTTAGAAAAGGCAGTGCTTTAGGGCACTGCCTTTTTTATTTTCCAGTTTGTTTTTATTTTTCCTTCGATACCGTAACCGGTCACTACTATATAATATGTTCCCGTTTTACTAGGGGAAAGTTCATACGTATCGTCGTTTAGTTCGGAAAGGGGTTCATATTTATTAAATTCACTAGAAAAGTAAGTGCTATAACCTTGATAGGCGCTATTTTCAGTAATAAGGAAGTTTACGTTAACTTCAAGTGTTTCTCCCTTTTTTACATAAACGGGTATTTTATGTGTGCCGTTAAAAAACGAGAATTCCGCTTCGAATGCATTTTTTGTACTGTGCTCAACCCAGTTTTCTTTTTTTGTAAAATCAATAGAGCATATTACGATGAATAAAATAGGAATGATAATAGCGGTCGCATATCGAAACCATTTTGATTTATTTGCTATACATGTACATAAATAAAAGAAAAGTGAACAAATTGCTCCTACAGATCCTATTATGAGAGTTAGGATAATATCTCCCCCATTGTATATATGCAATGGAAGAAAGAATAAGTAACCAGATAGAATATAAAGCAAAACTTTTCTTGGCGTGCTATTATGTTTTGAACTTAATTTGTCAATTACAAGCGAGCATAAAATCGCGTAGAAGAAAAGAAGGTAAAACCAAAAATTACATAAAAATCCAGTTAAGTATGCGGAAGTTTTAAAGAAGTTCATATCACTTCCTATAAAGAAAAATAATAAAAAAGAAAAAAAGAGAGAACAGGCCGCTGAAAATTTAATAAGAGCGCAAGGAAAGACCATTCTTTTATCCATGAGACACCTCAATTATGTAGTTCTTAAAAATTATTATATACGTTATATCTAGTATAATATATATGTATTTTTGACATGTATCTACGTCAAAATGACAATGATAATTGACATTTAACAGGATATCATTTACAATTCTAATTAAATAAAAGAAAAAGAGGTAAAATATGAAGCTTCAAAATCGGGTGAGAGAATTTCGAGCAAAGCATCGTTTATCACAAGGTGAGTTAGGTAAAGCGATTGGCTCATCACGGCAAACCATTAGTTTAATTGAGCGTGGGGATTATGCGCCATCTATTGTGTTATCGCTAAAAATCGCACAAATTTTTGGAGCGCCGGTGGAGGAGATATTTATGTTAGTGGAGGGGGAAGATGGAGATGGGGAGTAAGGGGAATGGGAAAATGACGGCTATATTGAAGTTGTTAGTAGGAGCAATTTTTGGTGGGTTTATAGGGTATGTAGTAGGGGATATTGCAACAGAGGGAACTAGTAAAATATCTCCTGTTATTAGCGTTGTTATGATGAGTGTATTTGGCGTAGCTATTATATATTATATTTGGAAGCGTACAAGAGCGCTCGCACAAACGAAAGATGAAGAAGAAAATGTTAAGGGACGAAGATTAGGGATAGCGCTTATTTATTTTCGAGTAATGGAAATTGTTATTCCATCATGGTTTGTTTGCTCGATTATTTCTTTTTATCGAACGTATACAGGTGAGGGAAGCTTGTTCTTTGTTAGTGTAAGTATTGTGGTATCTACAGTGTGCTTTATTGCTATAACTTGGTTAGGATCTGTAATGAGGAAAAGGTATAACGCTTTATATCCAGAACAGAGTGTTACGTATTCTCAGTCAATGGAAATGTGGGCAAAGAATGCAGATGAAGGGCAAAAGCAAATTGTTCAGGAAGCGGGATATAAGGCATATCAATATACAAATATGACACTTGCTTGTGCGTGGTTGGCGGCGATTGCGTATGCAATTTTAGATGGAAAAGACTTCTTTATGGTCATTATGATTTCGTTCGTTTGGGTATTACATGTTGGAACATATATGTACGAAATGCATAAAAAAATGATTTATTAAGGGGAGAAAAATGGTGGACATTTTAAGAAGACCTGCTTTTTCAATGTTCGTTGCTTTCGTTTGCTCCGCTTTATATGGGCTTATTCGAATAGAAAAAGTACAGCAAATTATAGAAATATGGGCCTTTTTCGGGATTGCATTGCTAGTGTTAGCTATTCATGAATTAGGGCATGTAATATTCGGTTTGGTGGGTGGTTTGAAATTTAAGTTTATGACAGTAGGACCTATTACTGTTCAAAAAGAAAAGGGGAAAATACGAATTCGAGAAAATAAAATATGGATGTATGTTGGTGGCGTTGCAATGTTAGTGCCGCCTTCCCCCCCCACACCGAACCTTTCAAAAAAATGGGCCTGGATGACTTTAAGCGGACCATTAACGAGTTTAGTATTTGGTATTGTATCAGGTTACATATATATGGTGAGTTATTACCACATGCTTTTATACTTTTCTGTGTTACATCTTGCAATCTTTGTCGTCACAGCAATTCCAATAAAGGGAACGCTATTAAGTGATGGTATGCAATTTCTCATTTTAATTAAAGATGATGAAAGGGCTAGAGAGCATTTATACAACATTCAAGTATCGAGTGAATTATTAAGTTACAAAAGGCCGAAAGATTGGGATGAGAGATTAGTAGAAATTAGTGAAGAAAAAATAAAAGAGGATAAAGATATAAGAAACATAATGAGTGGGCTTATGCTCGTCTTTTTCGCTCGCTCAGATCAAGAGGGACTGGAAAAAGGGATATCGTATTTAGAACGAACTGTACAATTACCTGTGACGAAAGAAAATAAATATTTTGTCGGTAGTTTTCATAGTTGGTATCTTTTATATAGGGTACTTTATCAGAAGGAAAATCTTTACTTGCAAGAAGCGAAGAATCATGCAAAGACAATTACAAGGCTGGACTTACATGGGTATTACCGCGCACAAGGAATTATCAAATATTTAGAGCAAGACATGGAAGCATGCCATATTTATATGAAGAAAGCAGACAAAGAGTTGAAGACCGCTGAGAAGAGTGAAATGGGATATTTACAATTAGAAAGAGTGTGGTTGGAGCAGTTGAAGGAGAGGGTATCTTACGATGGGTGAGGTATCCTCTTTTCTGTATGTAATCTTATGCCGTTCCGTAAAAAGCTTAGGGCGAGTAAAATGAGGTAAGAAGAGCAAAGTCTGGAGGAGTTATATATGGAAATTTTAGCGATTATTTTGCTCGTCTTACTTATTTATGTAATTTTTAAAGTGGCATATGTAGCAGTAAAGATACTCGCAATCCTATTAATTATCTTTTTAATTGTAGAGTTCGGCAGTAAGCTGCTTGGGGGATAGGGTATGTGAGCAAGATAGCAAACAAAAAAGCTGGAAGAATATCTTCCAGCTTAAGAGTTGCTTTCAATTTGTTGACCATTCTCTTCTTCGTGATCTTGTAATAGGTTGAATACATCTGCTAGGCAGAATGCAATGAACCAAGTCCAAAGACCGTGGAAGAAAGCTGAGCTTAATTGAAGTGGTAATGTATAGTTTGTCATTGAGTAGGAAATACATCCGCCAACGATTCCGATCATTGTTAATAACATTGTTTTTTGAGCATTTTCTTCTGGATTGAAGAGGAAGTAAATGTATCCGCCTAAAATTGAAGCGCTTACAAGGGTTTCGATTCCATTAAAAATGATATTCTCTCCAAGCTGAGTGTTTGTCCAGAAGCAAATCGCACCGCCGATAATGGCAAACAGGACAGCTATTGTGTATCGTATATATTGATTCATATGTTCATCTCCCTATGTAATAAGATGATTTGGAAGTCAAAAAGGTAGGTATAGTATATTGAAGTGGATTTTATTTGTACGCATCTTTTTATAAAAAGATCAGTGAAGAATAACTAAGATGATCGGTTTTTTTTAACCGTTACGTGTATGGTGTCTGAAATATACCCGACTTCTCGTTTCTTTTTGCTTGTAAAAAGAAGAGAAACTTCCAAGTCTATATACTCTTTTTTTGTAAGTCTACTTTTATTATAACATATTTAGCGCCACAATAATAGAATTATCTGATTTTGTAATAAGTGTAAAAAATAAAAAGCGCAAGGAATTGTAGTTCCTTGCGCTTTTTTATATACGTTTGAAACGGCCGACAATTTCAACTGTTTCAGTAATGTTCATAAATGCTTTATTATCCACTTGGCGGATAATACGTTTCATTTCGCCCAACTCGTAGCGAGTTACGACAGTGTAAATCATTTTTTTCTTATGGTTTGTATAGCCGCCGACAGCATCTACCATTGTCACCCCGCGTATGCCGTGATGTAATAGTGAGCTTTTTATTTCCTCACCTTTTTCTGTAATTGTCATTATCGTTAATTTAATATGTTTTGTATGCACGGCATCAATTACTTTGCTGACTACAAACCGACTAATTAACGTATAAAGTGTAATATCCCATCCGAAAATAAATCCTGCTGCAACAAGTAAGATTAAGTTGAATCCAAAGATGATTGCTCCAATTGAAACATCGCGATGTTTCGCTACAATCAATCCAACAACATCAAAACCACCTGTTGAAGAAGCAAATCGGAATATGATTCCTGAGGCAGCACCGCAGATGACACCACCGAATACAGAAGACAGTAAAATATCGTCTGAAACTTGGTGTACTGGGATAATGTTCATCGCTAAAGATGATACAGCCACAAAGTATGCTGTTAAAAAGGTTGTCTTCTTACCTAAGTAAAAGTGACTTAAAATAAGAAGCGGAATGTTTAGTAAAAAGATAAGTGCTCCGATATTGTAGTGCATTAAATAACCGATAATCATCCCTACACCAGCGAATCCACCGCTAATCATATTATGCGGGATAAAAAACATATTCATAGAAATTGCATACAAAATAGAAGCTATAAAAATAACAACTAACTGTATGATAAATTCTAAATGAAATGTTTTAGCTGCTGGGAAGGATAAAAAGGCGGTGTCGGGAACGTAATCGGCGTCTCCTAGTTGACCCATAGTATGTTTCATCTCCATATTCATTTTTGATTACAAGAAGAGAATAAAGCTTTTTTCAAAAACTGGCAATAGTTTTATTATAATGCAAAAATTTTATAAATTTCTAACAAATTAAACCTATTCAAAGATACGTGTGAATATACTAAAGAAAGCGAATACATTGGTTTTCTAGCATAATTTTTTGAGAAAATATGCAAAAAAACTTTTGAGAACAAAAGGAAATAGAGAATGTTTGCTGAATATGCTAAAATGACTTTATTAAGGATGTGAAGCGATGGAATTTTTATTGCAGGATGCAATTCTATATATATCGTTTGTAACGACAGCGCTTTGTGTATTAGAAGTCTTTTTTCTTGCTAATGTGTCTCGTTTCGTACGTCAGCAAGCATCGAGCGGTAGACAGAGAGCTTTTAAACTAGTTGATACGTGTGAAGAGGGTATAGGAAATGTACCGCTTTTCTCTATTTTTTATAAATATGGAATGATTCGTTCTGTCCGTAGACAAGAATCGAGCGGAGAGAGTGACGAGGTAGGTCCGTATACACCAATGTTTCGCTAATTAATTACGAAACATTGGAGGAATGAACATGTTAAAATCATACCGAGCTGCGCTCATTAGTTTATCATTATTACTTGTTTTTGTTTTATCCGGCTGCAGTAATGCAGGCACAATCGATTCACATAGTACGGGAATTTGGAACCATTATTTCGTATATCCAATCTCGTTTATGATTCAATTTGTTGCTCATCATATACCTGGTGGAAGTTTCGGGATTGCTATCATTGTTATTACGCTAGTTGTTCGTTCAGCGATGATTCCATTAGCTGTTTCGCAATATCGCAGTCAAATGAAAATGAAAAAGATGCAACCTGAATTACAGAAGCTGAAAAAGAAACACGGTGATGTGAGTAAAGATCTTGAAAAACAAAAACAGTATCAAAAAGAAATGTCAGAACTAATGAAATCAGGCGGTTGGAATCCGTTAGCTGGGTGCTGGCCAATCTTTATACAAATGCCGATTTTCTCTGCTTTGTATTATGCGATTAGCCGAACTGAAGAGATTCGTACATCTTCATTTTTATGGGTGAACCTAGGACATGCAGATCCATATCATATATTACCGATTATCGCAGCGTTAACAACATTTATTCAAATGAAGGTGTTCCAATCAAATATAACGCCTGGAGAGCAAGTACAGATGCTAAAAATACAGCAAATTATGATGCCTGCAATGATTCTATTTATGGGATTTGCGGCGCCATCAGGACTTGTGCTGTATTGGATTACAGGTAATTTATTTACAATGACACAAACAATTGTGCTAAGAAAAGTAATGGAACGTGAAGAAGTACAATTACAAAATGCATAGAGAAACACCGCTCATGATGAGCGGTGTTTTTTATTTACATCGTTAAGGAAATTTTAAGAAACCAACATTACTATTGGCATTGTATACGAAAGTGTACATGCTTTAGAAATATGAAGGAGGAAATTTCCTATGAAGAAGAAAACAGTTGGGTATTTAGCAATTGCAGGTGCTTTATCATTTGGAATTATAGGAGGAGTGGGTATACCAGCATTTGCGGCAACGAATACTCCGGCGGCTGAGCAACCTACAAAAACGGCGAAGAAGGATTTAGATGACGCTACAAAACAAAAAGTAAAAACGATTATGGATGATACAAAGAAACAGTTAGAGGAGCTAGGTGTAAAGCTTCCAGAGAAAGAAAAACGTAAAGATATGTTTGCGGGATTAGATGATCAGGCGAAAGAAAAAGCGAAATCGATTTTAGAGCAAGAGAAATCTGGGAAATTAACACGTGAGCAAGCAAAAGAGGAATTAACAAAACTAGGTGTGAAATTCCCAGAGAAGGGTAAGCATAAGGAAATGTTCGCGAACCTAGATGAAGCGACGAAAGAAAAAGCGAAGTCGATTTTAGAACAAGAAAAGTCCGGAACATTAACACGTGAGCAAGTGAAAGAGAAATTGAAAGAGTTGGGAGTAAATCTTCCAGAGAAGGGTAAGCGTAAAGATATGCTTGCTGACTTAGATGATCAGGCGAAAGAAAAAGCAAAGACTATTTTTGAACAAGAAAAGTCAGGGAAATTAACACATGAGCAAGCAAAAGAAGAATTAACAAAGCTAGGTGTAAAACTTCCAGAGAAAGAGAAGCATGAAGACATCTTTACTGGATTAGATGAGGCAACAAAAGAAAAAGCGAAAGCAATTTTAGAAAATGAAAAGAAACAATTAGAGGAATTGAATGTTGATTTACCGCACCATAAGTTTTTTATGAAAAAAGAAGATAAATAATTGAACTATGTCGTATCTTTCGTGTGGGCAACCGAAAGGTACGTATGCGAGGAGGCTGTCTTTGGAACAGCCTCCTTTTAGTATTTAGAGTGCGTGCTATCGTTGTCCTTTTTGTCGAATTATCGATATAATTTCATTTACGATCTTATGGCGTTCGTGGAAGAGGAGTTTAGAGAAATAAAGCAGCTTCTGTTATAATATAAGAAGAGAAATATTTCTTATGTTATATAAAAAATATATTGATTTTTTCTAACAATTCAATATAATGGGAAATAACTACAAAATTCGACATCAAGAAGTGATGATGAGGACATGATCAATTTTTTACGATTCTCAGAGAGGGAAGCCTTTGGCTGTGAGCTTCCTAATACGGGAAAATCGATTACCCCCTCTGAACTGCAGCAGTGAACGGATATCTAGTAATTGCTTGCCGGCAAAAACCGTTATTTATACTTGAGAAATTGGTGAAGTGTGTCACTTTGCGAATTGAAACAAGGGTGGAACCACGAATACAACACTCGTCCCTTTTTTAGGGAGGAGTGTTTTTTTATTTCATTTTTGCATCACACTAGAATTGGAAGGAGGATACGCAGCATGCATCATGATGAGAAAAACAAAATTGGTTTAACAGTGGCACTTTCTATCGTAGTAGGAACTATTATTGGGTCTGGTGTGTTTATGAAACCAGGGAGCGTATTAGATTACTCAGGGAGTTCTAATATGGCTATTTGGGCTTGGATAATTGGTGGTCTGTTGACGTTAGCAAGTGGTTTAACAGTAGCCGAAATTGGAGCGCAGATTCCGAAAAATGGTGGGTTGTATACGTATTTAGAGGAGATTTACGGAAGCTTTTGGGGGTATTTATCTGGCTGGATGCAAACGATTGTATATGGTCCAGCTATTATTGGAACGTTAGGTTTGTACTTTAGTTCTTTAATGATTAATTTTTTCTATTTAGATAAAGTCTGGAATTTACCAATTGCAATTGGAACAGTTGTGTTCCTAGGCGTTATAAATAGTATGGGAACAAAATATGGAGGCATCGTTCAAACCGTTACGACAGTTGGGAAGATGATTCCAATTATATTAATTGTTGTGTTAGGGTTTTGGAAAGGGAATAGTGATATCTTCAACGTAGTTGTACCGATATCAGAAAATCAAAGTATCGGGATGGCAATTTTGGCAACTTTATTTGCTTATGATGGTTGGATTTTACTCGCTTCTATTGGCGGAGAAATGAAGAACCCAACAAAATTATTACCGAAGGCAATGACAGTTGGGATTTTAATTGTAACAGCTGCTTACGTATTAATTAACTTAGCGTTATTAAATGTATTACCAGCAGCGAAAATTGTAGATCTTGGAGAAAATGCAACAGCGACAGCTGCGGGCATGTTACTTGGAGAATATGGCGGGAAAATTATTAGTATCGGTATTATCATTTCTATTTTCGGCTGTTTAAATGGAAAGATCTTAACATTCCCACGTATTCCGATGTCGATGGCAGAGCGTGGACACCTTCCGTTTTCTAAGTTTATTGCAAAGGAAAGCCCAAGATTTAAAACACCAGCGAATGCGATTACTGTTGAAATCATATTAGGAATTATTTTAATGCTTATTAGTGATCCGAATAAGCTATCTGAGATTTCCGTATTCATTATTTATATTTTCTACGTAATGACGTTTATTGGTGTCTTCATTTTAAGAAGACGTAACAAGGATAAAGAGCGTGCATATAGTGTACCGTTATTCCCGATTGTACCAATCGTTGCAATTTTAGGGTCATCGTTTGTACTTGGAAGTGCGATTATTAACGATCCGGTAAGTTGTTTCTTATCGATTGGAATGGTATTTACTGGACTTCCGGTGTATTGGTATTTAAATAAGAGGAACAAAACTGAAGTGTAATGATTGAAGGGTAGGCGTATAATACGCCTACCCTTTTTTACTGTAAAAAAATTGTACTTGCTTACACTTTCCGTTTTAGTTACTATAGTCGTAGTAACCAAAATGGAAAGTGTGGGGAAAGACTTGAATTTTCGTGTATATATTTTAGCTATTGCGGCTTTCGTAGTCGGAACGGTTGAGCTAATTATAGGAGGAACGCTTGATTTAGTTGCCAATGATTTAGGTGTGTCGATTAGTGCAGCTGGTCAGCTTATTACAATATTTTCAGTAGTATTCGCTCTATCAGGTCCAGTTTTATTAGCATTAACAGGCAAGTTTGAAAGAAAGAAATTGTATGTTGTGGCATTATCAATTTTCTTAATTGGAAATATCGTTTCGGCATTTAGTATGAATTACGGGATGTTAATGTTCTCAAGGGTAATTTGTGCAGCGAGTGGATCGCTTATTATTGCACTATCGGTAACACTTGCTTCTAGTGTAGTAGAGCCGCATTTTCGTGCGCGTGCGATTGGAATCATTTTCATGGGGATTAGTGGATCACTCGTACTTGGAGTACCGCTAGGTCTTGTGCTAGGAAATGCATATGGATGGCGTACGCCATTTGTGTTAATTTCAATGTTAACGGTTATGGCGATTGCTTGTATTTTATTATTCTTAACGAAAGTACCACCAACATCAGTGCTATCGATAAGAGAGCAAATCGCTACGTTAAAAGATAAAAAAATTGTGAGTGCACAGTTAACATCATTTTTATTTTTAACAGGTCATTTAACACTGTATGCATACTTAACACCATTTTTAAAAGATGTGATGCATGTGGAAGCGAACTGGATTAGTGTGTTTTACTTTATTTTCGGAATTGCAGCGGTACTTGGAGGCGGCCTTGGAGGCTGGCTTGCGGATAAATGGGGATCGAAGAAAAGTATTATCTCAATTATTATCGTATTTGCGTGTGCTATCTTCATATTGCCAATGATGACATTCTCATTCCCGCTGTTCATTATTATGATGGGACTTTGGAGTATGCTGAGCTGGGCGATTTCGCCAGCACAGCAAAACTATTTAATTGAAATTGCACCAGAATCAGCTGGTATTCAGCAAGGTTTAAATAACTCTGCACTTCATTTAGGGATTGCGCTCGGTTCAACAGTGGGCGGAGTTGTTATTGAGAAATCATCTGTTATATATAACGCTTGGGTAGGCGGCGGTTTTATTATATTGGCGCTGTTTTGTGCGATTTTCTCAATTACGAGAGGACGCTCGAATCAGTTTGCGAAAGAAGAATCTATCGTTTGATAGGTTCTTTTTATTTTGAAAAAATTGAAGGGTTTAGCAGGAGCGGAGAGAAGGGTGTATATAGCGAGGTGATAGTACATGTATTCAAATTTTTCAATAATTGGTTTTCTATTTACGATCATACCATTCTTTCTTGTAATTTTTATATTTAGATGGGTTCGTTTCATCTATCAAAATTCAGAGAAACAAGTGGAGCAAAATGAGAAAATTATTGAACTGTTGATGGAGATAAAGGAGAAGAATAAGTAATAGTAGTTATTTTGAAAATAATTATATACGGATATAAAGAAAAATAATTTTAGCAAATTTGAAAGGTACTTTTGAAAGTGCCTTTTATTATGTTTAAAGGGCTGAGCACAAATTATCTTTATTTATCAATAGTCAAATGAGAATGAGAATGAGAAATTCAAAATTCGCAGTTTATCCATTTAAATTTCTCAACAATTCGACAAGATACTACAAAAAAACCACCTATTCTCTTTTTTTCACTATAAGTACAATGAAACAGTAAGATTGCTTCATGTGGAAATTTGTATATGGTGGTGGAGAGAATGAAACGAAAGATGGTAGGGAAATGGTTTAGTTTTTTAAGTGCTCTTATTATTTTATTAGGAATTGCAATGCCACAAGTGAAGGCAGAAGTAATGAACAGAGAAACATATAAAATGGATTGGAGCTATAGTAATTCGAAACATCGTGAAATAAAGACAGAGATAATTAAAACGGCTTCGGGTAGTATTGCGTATTGTTTAACGCCTGATTTACGTTCTCACAATGGGGATGATTTGCCTGAAATGGGGAAAACATCTGATGCTGTATACCGTGTTTTATTAAATGGATATCCTCAAAAAAGCCCATCTGAATTAGGTGTAGCGACAGTAGAAGAAGCGCATTATGCGACACAATTAGCAGTATGGATTGCAGCAAATGAATTAACGGAAGAAGATTTAGTTGCAAAAAATGAACGAGTACATAATCTTATGAAAAAGTTAATCCTGTAGATCCACAAACTGCTACACAAAAAGGTGATTATTTAGAAACAGGATTTTATGCAGTGCAAACAAATGCGGTTTCTGGCTCTTATACAATTCTTCCTGAAAATGCTCCTAAAGGACTTCGAATTGTAAATGAAAATGGAGAAGAGAAAAGTACATTACCAATTAACGAAAAATTTAAAATATTAATCCCGAAAGATACGAGTAGTGGAAATTTTAAAATGAAAGTGAAGTCTACTTTAACAAATTTACAAGCAATAGCTTTTAAAGGCTCGGGAAAAGTTCAAAATACAACGGTATTGTTACAAAGAAATAGTGAGAAAATCAGTACAGATTTAGCTGTAAATTGGGAATCAGTAGGCTCTTTAAAGATTATGAAATTAGGAGAAAAAAAGGAATTATTAAAAGGAGCTGTGTTTGAAGTCTCTAATGAAAACTTTAAACAAAATGTTACTACAAATGATAAGGGGATTGCGGAGCTAGGTAATCTTCCAATCGGTATATATAGCGTCAAAGAAATTCAAGCACCAGCTGGATATGTGTTAGACGGAAGTGTTAAAAAATTGAAGTGAAAACTGGTGAAACTGCTGTATTAGAGTTGAAAAATGAAAATATAAAAGGTGAATTAGAAATAACGAAAGTAGATGTAGCGGATGGAAATACGAAACTGCCAAATGCAGAGTTTACAATTTATAACGAACAAGGAAAAGAAGTAGTAAAAGGAAAAACAAATGAGCAAGGTATAGCGAAATTCAAACTACCATACGGAAAGTACACGTATAAAGAAAAATTAGCACCGAATGGATATGTAATAAATGAAGAGACATTCGCATTTGAAATAAAAGAGAGTGGAGAAATTATTAAACATATTGTCCAAGATAAGAAGGTAGAAGGCGAGTTAGAAATAACGAAAGTAGATGTAGCGGATGGAAATACGAAACTGCCAAATGCAGAGTTTACAATTTATAACGAACAAGGAAAAGAAGTAGTAAAAGGAAAAACAAATGAGCAAGGTATAGCGAAATTCAAACTACCATACGGAAAGTACACGTATAAAGAAAAATTAGCACCGAATGGATATGTAATAAATGAAGAGACATTCGCATTTGAAATAAAAGAGAATGGAGAAATTATTAAACATATTGTGAAAAATAAGAAAGAAGAAAAGGCATCACTTCCTTCTAAGCCAAATAAGCCAACACCGAGTGGAGAAGTGAAACCTTCCACTGATGTGAAGCCGGTAAAACAACCTAATATTCATAATGAAGTTCGTTTACCAGCTACTGGCGGCGTCGGTAATGAATTTACGTCTTTATTCGTTTTAGGAATTGGTTTTATTATTGCTGGTGCTTATGTGTTAAGGATGAAAAATAGAAAAGAAATGTAGAAAAAAACGCCTTGAAATAGAGGCGTTTTTTTTTTTAGTATCTCAACTTCATCAACAAGCTCTTAATTTCCTCATCTTCCATAAAGAGATTATGGTGTTTCTGGGTAATCTTTGCAAGTGCAACGTCGTGATAGAAAAATTCTGTAAAGAACTTTACGAAAGGCTGTGACATTGTTTTCATCGCTTGCCATGATTCTTGCTCTACACCAGCAAATAAAATTTCACGATCGTCAACGATGAGTAGTAAGTAGCGCTCTAATGCGTTAGGTTCTTCAGCTGGGATTAGAAAATGCATGTTTTCTAAATTTGTTTCTACTTTCCCGACGATGAGGGACTCGATTTGGACGCCTTGGTTTGCTTGTTGTTCTAGTAAAGGAAGATATTCTAAAAGGGTATCGTTCCATGCGGATATGCGTATAGATTCTTTTGCATCTTCTATAAGTTGCCTACTTTGTACTTTAATAGAAGACTGCATTTTTAAGCTCCAAACGCGGTCATCTGTAAATGACTTTTTAGAAATATTATTTTCAAGTTCTTTAATATTAGATTGGAATTCTGTCGTTAATTTTTCAATTGCTAGCTTGAGTGGTAATGCTGTATACAACTTTTTCTTTTCTGAAACAGAATCCATTACCATCCCTTTATCAATGAGGCGTGCTAACACTTCGTATATTTTTGCTTTTGGAACACCTGAATGTTTAACGATAGTTGTTGCATCTAATGGTTCGTTGCTTGATACGACAACTTCATAGGCCTGGCTTTCATATTGTGAGAAACCGAATTTTTGTAGCATAGTTCCCTCCGAACGAATGAGATTATATGTTAAGGATAATGAACTATTTGTTTTTGCACAAGTGTTGAGATAATAACTAAGTTGATTGAAATGAGAATAAATTTTAATTTTTTATACTATATAGATTGAGCTTTTATATTTATCTATTATACTTAATATAGTGATTAATAGAATTTAAATTCATCGAGAAGGAGATGCTTGAGGGAAGATGTTGAGAAGTTTAAGTTTAAAAATTGCAGTAGTATTTTCGGTGCTTATTTCTATGATGTTTGTAATATTAGGTACAGCTGTGTATCAATTACAAAAAGAAAAAGAAACGCACTCCTTAGACCAGTATTCTAAAAATACGATGGACCTTGTGACAGAGCAATTAAATGCATTTATGCAGCAAATTGAAGAGGGCATGGGGTATTATGGGAGCCATTATAGCATTCAAAATATGTTACAAGATGGAGTTACACCAGAAGAAGAAAGTTCTATATTAAAGGAGTTTTCCTATTTTAAAAAATCCCACCCCGATATTTTAGACGTATATATTGGGACGAAAGATAAAAAGACATTAAGTGCAAATATTGCAGATGGTGGGACGGTTCCAGAAGGATATGATCCGACGAGTCGCCCTTGGTATAAAGCGGCAGAAGCAGATACGAATTCTATTATTTGGGGACAAACACATTATGAAGTTGCGACAGGCAAGCTAAGTATCGGAGTTTCAAAGGCTATTGTTGGTCAAGATGGCTCAGTATTAGGAGTTATGGCAATGGACGTATCGCTAGGGACACTTCAAAAACTACTCCATAATATTCAATATAACAATGGCGGGGAAATGTTTATTGTAAATGATAAAAATATTGCCCTTGTATATCCGGGGAAAGTTGGGAAAGATGTTTCGAAAGAACCACTTGTGAAAAGTTTAAATAAAGGTGAAACGAGATTTGCAGTAACGACACTAGATAAGAATGATGTAGTTGCGTATAGTCAAACCTTTAATAAGATGAACTGGAAGGTAGGGATTGTATATCCGAAAGAGGAAATTGATAATTTATTTGTAGAAACAAGAAATACGGTTATTTTAATGGCGTGTATAAGTTTATTAATTGGAATAGTTGCGTCATATATATTCTCAAGAAGATTAGCAAGACCATTACAACTATTAACAAATCACGTTCAAAAAGTAGCGGAAGGTGATTTAACACTCCAAATGAAGGTGACAAGTAAAGATGAGGTTGGTACGCTTACGACTCACTTTAATCATATGGTTGAGCAAATGAATGAAATGGTAAGTGAAATTAAAAATAGTGTATCGACAGTACAGCAATCGACTCACAATCTGCATTATTTAACGAATGAAACTGTAGCAGCTAGTAGAGAAGTTTCAGGTGCAATGGATGATGTGAGCGGAGGTGCGTCTACTCTTGCTAATAGTTGTAGATAAGGTTTCAGCGCAACTTGAAAATATGGCGCAATCGATGGAAGAAATGAATGGTTCCGTTGGTGAAATAAAGGGAGTGACTGGCAAGGCGGAAGAAGCGTCTAAGCAAGGATTAAATACGATGCGGAATTTAGTTCGTACAAGAGCACAATCATCTTCTATCGTTGTTCATACGGAAGAAGCATCCAGTAAGTTAGAGAAAAGAGTTGGATCCATTCAAAATGTTGTAGAGCTTATAAAGGGTATTTCGGATCAAACGAATTTACTAGCTTTAAACGCTTCGATTGAAGCAGCACGTGCAGGTGAGCAAGGTAAGGGCTTTGCTGTTGTTGCTGAAGAAGTTCGAAAGTTAGCGGAACAATCAAAAGAGGCAACAGGAGAAATCGCAACGATGATTGGCGATGTACAAGTAGAGGTAAAAGGAGTTGTAGAAGTTGTAAGTAAATTAAAAGATATTGCAGATGTACAAAATAAAGTTACGACGGAGGCAGAGGCAGAATTCCGTACAATTATGTCAGTTGTAAGCACAATTAGTACTTCAGTCGAAAAGATTGTAGCGGAAGTGCAAAATATAGGTCATGAGCAAGAAGAAATTACAGAAGTTATGCAAACAATTGCTAGTACAAGCCAAGAGAGTGCAGCTGTTTCTGAAGAGGTTAATGCAGCGACTGAGTCACAAGTTAATCATTTAGAAAAAGTGGGTCATACAATGGAAAGTTTGACAGAGAATATGCAGGACTTAGAAAGATTGGTTGAGCAGTTTAAAGTAGACGAATAACAAATTATTAAAATGATAAAAATTTTGGTAAAATAGATAATGGATATATAAGAAGCGATTTAATAGGAGGAAGACTACTATGGCAATTGTTGACGTATCGATTATTCCAGTAGGAACAGGTAATCCAAGTGTTAGTGAATATGTAGCAGAAGTACAAAAGGTGCTAGAGAAAAATGCAGATCGCGTGAAGTATCAATTAACACCGATGAATACGGTTATTGAAGGAGATCTTCCTGTCATTCTAGAAGTAATTCAACAAATGCATGAAGTTCCATATACGAAAGGTGCACAACGTGTTGCAACAACAATTCGTATCGATGATCGCCGTGATAAAGTAAGCACAATGGAGAAGAAATTAAACTCTGTTCGATCAAAATTATAAGAAAAAGCAGCGATCTTCGCTGCTTTTTTCATATAGGAGGAAATAAGATGAGTGAAAAGTTTAACGAGCAATTTGATGGATTACTAGAGAAATACACGGAGCTATTGCTTGGAGAGAGCAACGAAGAGCGAAAAGAGCAGGTGCAAAAATGGGCGCTTTATTCTTATATGGCTAAGACGATGCCAGCTTTAGTGAAACATTGGAATGAGACTTATCCAGATGCAAAGGAAGAGATGGTGCAGTTAATTACGAATATTAAAAAGTTGAATGATGAGAAGCGAAATGAGAAGTAAAAAAGCTTGAGACAATGTTACCTTAAGTTTTCTACATTAATATCCTCATATAATTTACATGGAATATAAAGGGTTTTATAAGCATGTCGAATATTTTCGACATGCTTATTTTTTGCCTAGTAAACCCGTTTTTTATAAATGTCGAAAAATATTTCCGGCATATTTGTAAGCGAGAATATGGGGTTTTAAATATTTTTATAGTATTTTATAAATTATCTAAATAATTATTTGTATCAAATAATTTTAAACAGTGATATAATTTTGAAGAGGGGTAAAAAACAGATAAAGAACAGTCATAGGGGTGAATTACATGGAACAATTAATGCGCAATTCGTTTCTTTTTTTATCAAAAAATAAAGCGCTAACAAAACTGGCTAAAAAGTACGGTTTACGCTTTGGCGCGGGTCGCTTTGTCGCAGGGGAGACGATTGAATTAGCGACAGCTGCAATTAAATCATTAAATAAGCAAGGGCTTTGTGTAACAATCGATTATTTAGGTGAATTCGTTGATAATGAAGCAGAAGCAAATGAAATGGCTACCCAATCGATTGAAGCGATCCGTGCAATTGGAAGAGAAGGTCTTGATTCACAACTTTCTTTAAAGATGACTTCTATGGGATTAGATATCTCTGATGAAATCGTAATGAACAACATGCGCCGTATTTTAGAAGCTGCAAAAGAAAATGGTGTGTTTGTTACAATTGATATGGAAGACTATACACGCTGCGGGAAGACAATTGATATCTTTAAACAGTTAAAATCTGAATACGATAATATTGGTACAGTTATTCAAGCTTACCTTTATCGTACAGAAAAAGATATGGAAGATTTAAATGCTTATAATCCTAATTTACGTCTTGTAAAAGGGGCTTATAAGGAACCTGAAGAAGTAGCGTTCCCGGACAAGAAAGATGTAGATGACAATTATAAAAAAATTATTAAAATGCACTTATTAAATGGAAATTATACTGCAATTGCTTCACATGACGAAGCGATTATTGAATATACGAAAAAATTTGCCGAAGAACACAATATTCCAAGGGATCAATTTGAATTCCAAATGTTATATGGTATTCGTAATGAGCGTCAACTTGAGCTAGTAAAAGAAGGCTACAAAATGCGTGTTTACGTGCCTTATGGAAACGACTGGTATGGCTATTTCATGCGCCGTCTAGCAGAGCGTCCAGCAAACGTTGCGTTCGTATTAAAAGGTATGGTTAAAAAATAACCAAGGAGAAAATACTCCTTGGTTATTTTAATTGCTGAAATGCGTAGTGCGCCATTTTCTTCGTGTCAGGGTATAGCTGCGTACGAGTAGAAGATAACACGACGTTAATGACGCGTTTACCGTCTTTTTTATCAACTGTTACGACTGTGTATTTTCCGAGTGCTGATAAACCACTTTTACTTCCAATCGCATATGGATCGTCATATAGTTCTTCTCGTCCATAGTTTGCAATTTTTGGAGAGCGCTCTGAAGTATGTAGAGTAGTATGTGTTGAATTCATATAATCTAAAACAATTGGATACTTTAATGCTTCTTTCGTAATAATAGCAATGTCATATGGTGATACTTTATTTCCAAGTGCATCAGCACCGCTTGCGTTTTTGAAAGTCGCATGTTTTGTCCCAAGTTCCTTCGCCCTAGCATTCATCATTTTCACAAACTCATTTTTTGATCCTGCGATATGTTCTGCAATTGACTCAGCGATTGGGTCTGCACTAATGATAAGCATAAGTTTTAATGCCTCATCACGTTTTAATTTTTCACCAGCGCGAAGCTTAATCTTCTTACTTTGGCTTTCTGTTTTTATTGCGTTTTCTGTAACTGTAATTTCTTCATCTTCTTTAACATTCTCAAGTAAGAGAAGAGTTGTCATCATTTTGGCTATACTAGCCGGATAAGAGCGCTCATCCTCGCGTTTTCCATACAAAATTTCACCTGTGTCTGCATCGATTGTAATTCCAAATTGCCCAGTAATACTAGGTTGATCCGCTCTTACGGCTTGTTGTCTGTGAGCATAAGAGAAGAAAATCATCCCTGTAAATAGTGTAGCAATCATTACAATCATAACCATTGTTCGTTTCATTATAATTCCCTCTTTTGTTCCAAATAAATTGGGCAGAAAAAGCAGCCATTAATCATTATGCCACGTTCTCTGCCCAAAAATATAGCGTTATTTTTCGCCCATATTATGCTTCTTATATTGTTGGTTATTACCTTGACGCCCTTTTTCAACACCTTGATTATGCGGGCCTGCATTTCCAGTTACGCTTGCTGCGCTAATTCCAGCTTTTGAAGGGTCCTTCTTAAGTTTTGCCATATATATTCCTCCAGTTTCGTCAGATTATAAAAAGGAAAAGTGCATTTTAATGAAGAAAATACACATGTATAGCATAGCCAAATGAAAGAAATATATTTATTTCAGAAAATTTTATCAATAAATATATTGCGAAAATTCAAACTGTATCATATATTTATTAGTAGAGGCTCACTCATTGATTGCGACTTATGTCGAAAAATTGAATGAGCATTCATTCAAGAATAGGGGGAGAAATGGATGTTCCAAATTAAAAAGGCTGCTGTTCTAGGTTCAGGCGTAATGGGTTCAGGAATTGCGGCACACTTAGCTAATATTGGTATTCCGACATTATTGCTTGATATTGTACCACCTGCGCTTACGAAAGAAGAAGAAGCGAAGGGACTTACATTAGAACATAAAAGTGTGAGAAATCGTTTTAGTAATACGGCTGTGCAAAAACTATTAAAGCAAAAACCAGCTCCTCTGACAGTGAAAGGAAATTTAGCACTGATTGAAGCAGGTAACTTAGAAGATGATCTTGAGCGTCTAGCTGATGTAGATTGGATTATTGAAGTAGTAGTTGAGAACTTAGATATTAAAAAGAAACTATTTGAAAAAGTAGATGCTGTTCGTAAACCGGGTTCTATTGTAAGCTCGAATACGTCAGGCATTTCAGTTGAAAAAATGGCAGAAGGTCGTTCAGACGGCTTCCAGAAACACTTCTTAGGCACACACTTTTTTAACCCACCACGATATTTAAAACTTCTAGAGGTAATACCGACGAAAGAAACTGATCCGCAAGTATTAAGCTTCATGAAACTATTTGGCGAAGACGTTCTTGGAAAAGGCGTTGTTATCGCAAAAGACACACCAAACTTTATTGGAAACCGCATCGGTACGTACGGTTTACTTGTAACTCTTCAAGAGATGGTAAAACGCGGCTATAGCATTGGGGAAGTTGATTCTGTAACAGGCCCACTTATTGGTCGTCCGAAGAGCGCAACGTTCCGTACATTAGATGTTGTTGGTTTAGATACATTCGTACACGTTGCAAATAACGTATATGAAAACGTACAAGAAGAAGAGCGTGATGTATTTAAAGTACCAGCTTTTATGCATGACATGCTTGATAAAAAATGGCTTGGAAGCAAAACAGGTCAAGGCTTCTTCTTAAAACAAGGAAAAGAAATTTTAGAACTAAATCCTGAAACGATGGAATACGAAGCTCGCAAAAAATTAAAAGCTGCATCTATCGAGTTAAGTAAACAAGAAAAAGGTTTATCGAATAAATTGAAAGCGCTTGTATACGCGAAAGACCGCGCAGGAGAGTTGTTATGGAACATCATTACACCGACTCTTTTATACTCTGCAAAACTTCATAAAGAAATTGCTGACGATATCGTTGCAATTGACCAAGCGATGAAGTGGGGCTTCGGCTGGGAGCAAGGACCATTTGAAGTTTGGGATGCAATTGGCGTTGAAAAGTCCGTTCAAAAGATGGAAGAAAACGGTGCAGTTGTTCCGACTTGGGTGAAAGAAATGTTAGAGAAAGGTTTCACTACTTTCTACAAACATGATAACGGAGATAGCTACTATTACGATAATGGCGAATATAAGCTAATCGAACGTAATAAAAAGGCAATTTCCCTTAAGCAATTAAAAGCGAAAAATGGCGTATTAAAGAAAAATAGCGGAGCGAGCTTAATTGATTTAGGTGACGGCATCCTTTGCTTAGAATTCCATTCGAAGAGCAATGCAATCGGTATGGATATTACGCAAATGATTAACTACGCTGTTGATGAAGTAGAGAAGAATTATAAAGGTCTTGTTATCGGAAACCAATCGAAGAACTTCTGCGTTGGTGCGAACCTTGCAATGATCTTAATGGAAGCACAAGACGACAACTACTTCGAAATTGAGTGGGTTGTAAAAAACTTCCAAGATGCAATGACGAAAATTAAGTACTCTTCTAAGCCAGTCGTAGCAGCACCATATGGTATGACGCTTGGCGGCGGTACGGAAGTTTGCTTACCAGCTGCTAGCATTCAAGCTTCTAGTGAGACTTATATGGGCTTAGTAGAAGTAGGTGTTGGCTTAATCCCTGGCGGAGGCGGTAATAAAGAGCTATACATTAAACACTTAAATAAAATGCCAAACGGTGTAGAGTTTGATCTGCAAAAAGTTGCGAATAAAGTATTTGAATCTGTAGCGATGGCGAAAGTTTCTACATCAGCACAAGAAGCTGTATCGAACAACTTCTTAGGCGATAAAGACGGTATTAGTGTGAATGGTGATCACTTACTATATGATGCGAAACAAAAAGCACTTTCTTTATATGAAGCGGGTTATAAAGCACCTATCCGTAAAAAGATACCAGTTGTTGGTGAAACAGGATATGCAACTCTTGTACTTGGTGCAGAAGCAATGCATTTATCAGGTTACATTTCTGAACATGATCTTCACATTGCGAAGAAACTTGCATATGTCATTGCGGGCGGAAAAGTGCCGTACGGAACAGAAGTTGATGAGCAGTATTTATTAGATGTAGAACGTGAAGCATTTATTAGCTTAGTAAGTGAGATGAAATCACAAGCAAGAATGCAGCACATGCTTGTAAAAGGAAAGCCATTACGTAACTAATAACGAGGGGAGATATCGTTCATGAGAGAAGCTGTCATTGTTGCGGGAGCAAGAACACCAATTGGAAAAGCAAAGAGGGGTTCATTAAAAACAGTTCGTCCTGACGATCTAGGGGCGTTAGTAGTAAAGGAAACGTTAAAGCGTGCGAATTATGAAGGACCAATCGACGATTTAATTTTCGGTTGTGCGATGCCAGAAGCAGAGCAAGGATTAAATATGGCTCGTAATATCGGCGGACTAGCAGGACTTTCTTATGATGTTCCAGCTATTACAATTAACCGTTACTGTTCTTCAGGGTTACAAAGTATCGCTTACGGAGCAGAGCGTATTATGCTTGGACACTCTGAAGCTGTATTATCAGGCGGAGCGGAATCAATGAGTTTAGTTCCAATGATGGGACACGTTGTTCGTCCGAATAGTCGCCTCGTAGAAGCAGCTCCAGAATATTATATGGGTATGGGACATACAGCAGAGCAAGTTGCTGTGAAATATGGAATTTCTCGTGAAGAACAAGATGCATTTGCAGTAAGAAGTCATCAACGTGCTGCGAAAGCATTAGCTGCAGGGAACTTTGCTGATGAAACAGTATCTGTAGATGTAACGTTACGTACTGTTGGATCAAACAATAAACTGCAAGAAGAAACAATCATTTTCGCACAAGACGAAGGTGTAAGAGCAGAAACGTCGCTAGACATTTTAGGTAAATTACGTCCAGCATTTAACGTTCGCGGTTCTGTAACAGCTGGTAACTCTTCACAAATGAGTGACGGTGCAGCATCTGTACTATTAATGGATCGTGAAAAAGCAGTGAGCGATGGCATGAAGCCACTTGCAAAATTCCGTTCATTTGCAGTAGCTGGCGTACCACCAGAAGTAATGGGAATCGGTCCAATCGCTGCAATTCCAAAAGCGTTAAAATTAGCTGGCTTAGAGCTATCTGATATCGGTCTATTCGAACTAAACGAAGCATTCGCTTCTCAATCTATCCAAGTTATTCGTGAACTTGGTTTAGATGAGGAAAAAGTAAACGTAAACGGCGGTGCAATCGCACTTGGACATCCACTTGGCTGTACAGGAGCAAAACTAACACTATCTCTTATTCACGAAATGAAACGCCGCAATCAACAATTCGGTATCGTAACAATGTGTATCGGCGGCGGAATGGGAGCAGCAGGAGTGTTTGAATTACTATAAAAAGTGGAAGTGGCTTGCTCAGAACAGGAAGGGGTGAAACGACCGACTGTTCTAGCAACTGGAACTAGATTATAAAAAAAGTGTAAGCGGCTCGTTCAGAATGTGAGGAAGAAGCGAAGCCACCGAACATTCTAGCCGCTGGAACTGGATTATATAAAAAAGTGCAGTTGGCTCGTTCAGAACGAGACGAAGCTAAAGCAAAGAATGGAAGCAACAAAGGTTTATAAAAAATAAACGGGAGAGCCAGCTTCTTTCAAAATGAGAGAAGCGGCTTATGAAAATATGAAGGAGGAAATTTTCATGGAAAAAACAGTAGGAAGTGCGGTTAAAGGCGGTAGCTTTTTAGTAGATGAGATTACGATTGATCAAGTGTTTACGCCAGAAGATTTTTCATCTGAGCATAAAATGATTGCAAAAACGACAGAGGACTTTATCGTAAATGAGGTTCTTCCGGAGCTTGAATATTTAGAGCAACACGAGTTTGATCGTTCTGTGCGTCTTTTAAAAGAAGCTGGTGAACTTGGTTTACTAGGCGCTGACGTACCAGAAGAGTACGGCGGAATTGGTCTTGATAAAGTAAGCTCAGCGTTAATCGCAGAGAAATTCTCTCGCGCAGGTGGCTTTGCAATTACTCACGGTGCTCACGTAGGTATCGGATCGTTACCAATCGTATTATTCGGTAACGAAGAGCAAAAGAAAAAATATTTACCACTACTTGCAACTGGTGAAAAATTAGCTGCATACGCATTAACAGAGCCAGGTTCAGGATCTGACGCATTAGGTGCAAAAACAACTGCACGTTTAAATGCTGAAGGTACACATTACGTATTAAATGGTGAAAAACAATGGATTACAAACTCTGCATTCGCTGATGTATTTGTTGTATATGCCAAAATAGATGGTGAGCACTTCTCAGCATTTATCGTAGAGAAAGAGTATCCAGGCGTATCTACAAGCCCAGAAGAAAAGAAAATGGGTATTAAATGTTCTTCAACTCGTACGTTAATTTTAGAAGATGCATTAGTACCGAAAGAAAATCTACTTGGTGAAATCGGTAAAGGTCATATTATCGCGTTCAACATTTTAAATATCGGTCGTTATAAATTAGGTGTTGGTACAGTTGGATCTGCGAAACGTGCAGTAGAAATTTCAGCACAATATGCAAATCAACGTCAACAGTTCAAACAACCAATCGCTCGCTTCCCATTAATTCAAGAGAAACTTGCGAATATGGCAGCAAAAACATATGCAGCTGAAAGCTCTGTATATCGTACAGTAGGTTTATTCGAAAGCCGCATGAGCACATTATCTGAAGAAGAAGTAAAAGATGGTAAAGCAGTAGCAGCTTCTATCGCTGAATATGCAATTGAGTGCTCTTTAAATAAAGTATTCGGTTCTGAAGTACTAGATTATACAGTAGATGAAGGTGTTCAAATTCACGGTGGTTACGGATTTATGGCAGAGTACGAGATTGAAAGAATGTACCGTGACTCTCGTATTAACCGTATTTTCGAAGGAACGAACGAAATTAACCGCCTAATCGTACCTGGTACGTTCTTACGTAAAGCGATGAAAGGTGAATTACCACTTCTTCAAAAAGCACAAAAATTACAAGAAGAGTTAATGATGATGATGCCAGAAGAAGTAGGCGATGAGCCATTAGCACTTCAAAAATATTTAGTAACTAACGCGAAGAAAATCGGTTTAATGGTAGCTGGATTAGCTGCTCAAAAATACGGTAAAGCATTAGATAAAGAGCAAGAAATTCTTGTGAATATCGCTGACATCGTAAGCAACCTATACGCAATGGAGTCAGCTGTTCTTCGTACAGAAAAGGCAATTAAAACAACTGGTCTTGAAAAGAATAAACAAAAAGTGTTATACACTGAAGTATTCTGCCAAGAAGCATTCAACGAAATCGAAGCAGATGCGAAAGAAACACTTATTGCAGTTGAAAATGGTGACATGCTGCGAATGATGTTATCATCATTACGCAAATTAACTCGCCACACACCACTTAACGTAATTCCGAAGAAGCGTGAAATTGCTGCGAAAATTTTAGAAGATGAGCGTTACACAGTTTAATAGCTGTAAAGAACAGTAGTCGTTTATACGACTACTGTTCTTTTTTTGAAAAAATGAAATTTTTAGTGACATAAAACTAATTCCGTTAGTATAATAAAACTAATAGCATTAGTTTTTTCGGAAAGGGAGCTGGAAATATGAGAATGATACATGAAAAAACGGTATATCAATTGTCATTTTTACCAAGAGTGTTTCCTGTGAATTGTTACTTTGTGGAGGAAGAAGATGGTTTAACTTTAATTGATGCGGCTTTGCCATATAGCGCAAAAGGTATTTTACAGGCGGCTGAGAAAATAGGGAAACCAATTACTAAGATTGTATTAACACATGCGCATGATGATCACATCGGTGCACTAGACGCATTAAAGGAAGTACTTCCTAATGTTCCAGTCTATATTTCTAAGCGGGACGCAAAGCTGTTAGAAGGAGATACGTCGTTACAAAAGGATGAACCAAATATACCAATAAAAGGCGGTGTACCTAAAAAGGTAAAAACGGTACCTGATGTTTTATTGGAAGATGGCGACCGAGTTGGATCGCTTCTTGCGATTATGACACCGGGACATACGCCAGGATCCATGTCGTTTCTTGATGTACGAAATAAAGCTCTTATTGTCGGGGATGCCTTCCAAACAAGAGGGGGTATGGCTGTTTCGGGACAAATGAAATTTTGGTTTCCGTTTCCTGCAATGGCAACGTGGAGCAAAGAAATATCATTACAAAGTGCAGAGAAGCTAAGAGAATATGAGCCTTCCTTGCTTGCAGCGGGACATGGAAAAATGATAAAAGATCCAGACGCTGCCATAGAACTTGCTATTAAGGAAGCTAAGCGGAATATAGAAAGTATGAAAGAAGGTTAATTTATGTCACCGAGAATCGGACTTACATTACAAAAAATTGTAGAAACAGCGGCAGAAATTGCAGATGAAAATGGGATACAAGAAGTAACATTAGCATCATTAGCACAAAGGTTGGGGATACGTTCGCCCTCTCTATATAATCATGTGAAAGGTTTACAAGATGTACGGAAAAATCTTGGTATTTACGGAATAAAACAGCTGCATAACAGACTGGAAGAAGTGGCCGAGGATAACCGTATGGATGAAGCAATTCATGCTTTAGGAGAAGCGTATGTAGCATTCGTCCGCAAACATCCTGGGTTGTATGAAGCAACCTTTTTACGAGATGAAGAAGTAAGAAAAGCAGGTGACGGAATTGTAAAGCTTTGTCTTCAGATTTTACAACAATACGGATTAGAGGGAGAGAATGCACTTCATGCGACACGTGGATTCAGAAGTATTTGCCATGGATTTGCGTCGATTGAACAGCAGGGTGGATTTGGTTTGCCGCTAGATTTAGATAAAAGTTTACATGTATTATTAGAAACGTTTATTAAAGGATTACATGTAATGAAAGATTGAATAGGAAGTGAGACAACCTGAAACCTTAGAAGTGATTCTAAGGTTTTTTAGTGCATATGATTCCAAAAGAACAGTAGGCTTTTTCTCATTAAATGATATTATTTTGCAGGTTTGAAAAATGTGTATATGGCTAAGGAAAAGCAAACGAAAATAAATGCAATAGGATCTTGATAGGGATTAGGTTCAGAGCCCTTCTGGATTTCTGTAAGGAAGTCATGTGTTTTCATGTTCATTTCTCCTTTAATTAATAAGTTTTATATGATGCGAGGGTTATGGTGGATAGATAAGGAATTTTTGAAATTTCATCTAATAATTATTCTACAGTAATCTAATTCCAAAAACTATATAATACAAAGCTTTCATGATATGTAAAATTGTATATTATTCTTTTTGAAAATTTTGTTATATTATCTATATATTTGTATTAAAGGGTTTTTGTTAAGGTAATGAAAACAAATGGAGGAATAGTATGAGAAAAACAGTATTAGACGCGTATAATGCAGAAAGAGAAGTAGATAACATAACATATAAAAATCTAGTGGTAACGATTGCAAGCATTCTAGGGTTCTCACTCTTAGGGGGATTATTCCTTGCTTTAGCCCTTGGAATTTTTGGAGAAGAGGTATTACGTGCTAATTTAGAGGGATATTATTTACTTCTATTTGATGCAGCTGTTGTTACTATTGTTTTATTTGCTTATAAACCAGTGCTTCATTTTATTAAGAACATTTGGGATGTATCTGTTTTAAAAAATGGGAAAACCTACTTGTATTTATTAATAGGTTTTATCATCATTGCATTAACTCAGTATGTAATGTTAGAGTTGTTTAGCTTTGAAAGTGCAGAGCAGCAACGAGATCAATTAGGGGGAGAGGCACTTCAAAATAGTTTGATACAAAGCATTATATATGTGTTAAGTGTTGCTATAATTACACCAATTAAAGAAGAAATTTTATATAGAGGTATTTTGTATCGATTTTTTGAAAAGAAATATAGTTTTCTAGTTGGTATCATTATTTCTTCCTTCATCTTTGGGATTCTTCATGGTGGTTTTCCGGTTACGGCAATGATTATGGGAATTGTATTTGCTATGTTATATAAGAAAACACAATCTATTGTACCTAGCATCATTTTACATATTGTATGGAACCTACTTGTGAGTATAAGTATGATTGTTTCTTTATAAAATTGAATGAATATTTAGCAGAAAAGATGAATGGCCTAGCTATTCATCTTTTATTTTGTTTATATGTGGGAAAAGTTAATGAATACAATCCAAAAAGAACCAAATACTAATGATGAATAAACAAAGAAAGGCGGGTATGTTATATGCAAAATTTAACAGAGCTTGAAGTAGAAAACTTACGTCATTTAATTGGTGGACATGCGACGATTATTAACAAATTGGAACAGTATGCACAAGCTTGTACGGACCCACAGCTAAAGCAAATGCTTGAGAAGGATGCGCAAGATGCGCGAAATACGAAACAGCAATTAATGACTTTCCTAGGATAGGAGGAAGCGACAGATGAATGAAAAAGATATGGTAAATGATTATTTAGCAGGATTAAATTCAAGTTTAACAAGTTATGCAAATTATATTTCTCAGTCTGATAATGAACAGTTACATCAAACGTTAATTCAAATTCGTAATCAAGATGAGATGCGTCAACGTAATATGTATGAATACGCAAAGCAAAAGAGTTATTACAAACCGGCAGCACCTGCGAATCCAATGATTGTACAGCAATTAAAAAGTCAATTAAGTGCGGAATAGTAAGAAAAAGAAAACGAGCGAATCCATTCGCTCGTTTTCTTTTTGTACATGTCAATAAATATATAATAAATATTTTTCCAGTTGTAACAAATATGACGAAAATGGAATATAACCATTCACAAAAAGGACAAAAGTTTGTTCAATGTTTCACAAAGTATCCATGGTTTCTATCGTGGGAATCTATATAATTAGGGGTGTAAAGAACAAAAGAAATAGATTATATGATCAATTAGGAGAGATTGCTATGAAACGAAATACAAGAAAAATTGCAATTATCGGTACTGGATTAGTTGGATCAAGTTGTGCATATTCTATTGTCAATCAAGGCATTTGCGAAGAGCTATTATTAATTGATATAAATCATGAACGTGCAGTTGGGGAAGCAATGGATTTATCACACTGCATTAACTTTACAAATACAAGAACAAAAGTATATGCAGGAAGCTATGAAGACTGCAAAGATATGGACATTGTAATTATTACAGCAGGACCAGCGCCGAAGCCTGGACAAAGTCGTTTAGACACTTTAGGAGCAAGCGCTAAGATTATGGAGAGTGTTGTGAATGGCGTAATGGAAAGTGGATTTGATGGCATTTTCTTAATCGCATCGAACCCAGTTGACATTATTACATATCAAGTTTGGAAATTATCTGGTTTACCAAGAAATCGTGTACTTGGTACTGGCACATCACTAGATTCTTCTCGCTTAAGAACAATTTTATCTGAAATGTTACATGTAGATCCTCGTAGTATTCATGGGTATTCATTAGGAGAGCATGGTGATTCTCAAATGGTTGCTTGGTCTCACGTAACTGTTGGTGGAAAGCCAATTCTGCAAATTTTAGAGGAACAAAAAGAACGATTTGGTGAAATAGATTTAGATGAAATTGTTGAGAAGACTGCAAAAGCTGGATGGGAAATTTATAAGCGTAAAGGAACTACTTATTACGGAATCGGAAATTCCCTAGCATATATTGCCCGCTCAATCTTCAATGATGATCACCGTGTTATCGCTGTTTCAGCTATTTTAGATGGCGAATATGGCGAATACGATATTTGTACAGGAGTACCAGCAATTATTACTAGAGACGGTGTAAGAGAAGTGGTAGAACTGAATTTATTAGAAGATGAAGAAAGCCGCTTTGCGAAATCAAACGATGTTTTACGCGATTATATGAAGACAATTGGTTACTAAATTATAGGAGAAGGTGAAACAAATGAAGGAATATATAATGTCTCGTGTGTTTAAAGCTTCTGCCGGAATCGCACAGGGTATTTTCGTATCCCTTGGAATTGGTTTACTGATCGAAAATATAGGAAGAATTGTTGATATCCCATTACTTATTACAATCGGAGTTGTTGCAAAATCACTTATGGCACCAGCAATTGGAGCAGGAATTGCTTTTATGCTTGGTGCAAACGGACTCGTAATTTTCTCAGCAATGGTAGCTGGAGCAATTGGAGCAGGTTCCATTTCAATTACTGAAGCTGGTCTCATTATTAAAACAGGTGAACCAATCGGTGCGTTATTAACAGCGACTTTAGCAGTTTATATTGGTAAACGATTAAGCGGAAAAACTGCTTTAGATATGATGCTCGTTCCATTTGCAGCAATATTAGGTTCTGGTTTAGTCGGTATTTGGTTAGCTCAAAATATTAGCCCAGTTTTAAATGCAGTTGGAGCATTCATTAAAGATAGTTCAGCTGGTAGCCCGTTCGTCGCTTCTATCGTGATTGCTGTAGTTTGGGGATTATTACTTATCTCTCCAGCTTCATCAGCTGCTTTAGCGATAGCACTTAGCTTAGATGGTGTTGCAGGAGGTGCAGCACTTGCAGGATGTGTTGCTCAGTTTATCGGATTCTCTGTTATCTCAGCGAAAGAAAATAATTTAGGTGGAATATTAGCTCAGGCACTTTGTACTCCAAAAGTACAATTGCCGAACATTACTAAAAATCCAATGATTCTCGTCCCAACTGTCGTCGCCAGCGCTATAGTAGGCCCAGTATCAGCATTAATTTTCCAACTGGAAGCAGGGAAAGAAATTGCAGGTCTTGGATTAAGTTCTCTTATCGCACCAATTAATTTAATTTCCAGCCAAGGATGGGAAGTTGTCCCAGCGATGGTAATCACTTATATCATCATTCCAGTAGCTGTTTCTTATATACTTTACATTGCTCTTAAAAAAGCAGGTCGTATTCATTCTGGTGATATGACTGTACCGCAATCTTAAATTGAAAATCTCCTTTTATATAGAGAAAAACAGACTGGAAGCCACAGTCTGCTTTTTACATTTTTTGATTTTGTTTTACTGGAACACGTACGGTTTCTTTTGCTAATAATAACTGAACGCCGAAGTAAAGTATGCTTGCAAGCGTCATTCCAGAAATAGCATCTACAAAAGCATGTTGCTTTGTAAATAGCGTTGATAAAATAATAAGCGTACCGAAGAACGTAAGGATGTAATACTCAAAAGCATGTTGTTCTCTACGTCTAAAGGCAGCTAACATAATTATAAAGGTGGTAAGGACATGAATGCTTGGGAAACAGTTTACTGGTTGATCAATACTATAAATATAGCGGACTAGTTCGGAAAATACGTCCGTTCCAACGACTGTTGGACGTGGTACAGTTGTCTGCCAAAAATAATAAATAGAAAAACAAGCAAGTTTTCCAAGAATTACACTACTTAAAGTGACATAATATTGCTTTCGATCAGCAAAACAGTAATAAATAAGTGCGCCGTATAAGTAAGGAAACCAAAGTAAATAAGGAATAATAAATGCTTTCACAAATGGAATCCAATCATCTACTACAGTTGTGACATCCACTGCGTGAACAGTGGATTTATTTAATACATCGTAAAGGGGACTTACGAGCACGAGTAGAAGTATATAACTTAACGGAAGAAAAGATGAAAGTTTAAAATTCTTCATGATAAGCTCCTATGTTTTAGTAATGTAAGTAAATTCAATTGATTATAATATAGAAAATCCAATTGGGCTATCGATTTCACTTACATTTTCTTGAATTTACCTTACATTTTTGTCACTTGACTTAAAAGAGGGAGAGGGTGCTAAATGAAGCGTTCATTTTATTTCTTAGTTTTTATATTGTTATGCCTAGTGAGTACTGGGTGTGCAAAGGATAAAGAAGGAGAGAAATTAGAATACAACGGGAGAGCACTCGTAATTGGAGTTGTTGGTGAAAAGCCGAAAGATACGTTTAGAAATATAAAGTTTGAAAACGTGAAGTTAGAGGAATTGGAAAAGAAATCTAAGGAAGTGGATGGTTTTCTAATAATGAAAAATCACTTTCAAGAAGCCTCAACAGAGCAGTATAAAGATGTATTTTCATCGCTAAAGAAACCAGTATTTTTTATTGGTTTACAAGATAAATCATATTCAACTTTTATTACAAAAGGGATAGAGTATAACAGTGCACGAAAAGATGTAAATGCTATGTATACGCAAGGTTTTGCAAATATCGGAAGTGGTGAAGGACAACAATGGGCAGTTGGTTTATCGAATGGTGGAAATACAGAAGAAAGTATTCATAATATGTATATCGTAGTATTTCAAACAATTGCAGATTATTTGAATAGATGATGAAGGAGCCTGTAAACGAGGCTTCTTATTTTTTTAAGAAACGTTTGTTTAAGATGTATGTTCGGTAGGAAGAAATCGATGCAGCTCAAGGGTTAACAAAGAAAAATGTGGAATTAATCAAACGTTTGTTTAAGATGTATGTTCGGTAGGAAGAAACCGATGCAGCTCAAAGGTTAACAAAGAAAAGTAGGAAATTAATCAAACGTTTGTTTAAGATGTATGTTCGGTAAGAAGAAACCGATACAGCTCAAGGGCTAACAAAGAAAAATAGGTAGTTAATCAAACGTTTGTTTAAGATATATGTTAGGCGGGTGATGAGAGAAGAATCTAAAAAATTTATATATTTATTTTTTCTTAACAAATGGCGGAAAAATAAGAAAAATTAGCAGGATTATTAAAAATTATCACGAAATAAGTAAAAGTTTAGCGAATAATCGTTTGAAATAATAAAACGTTTTCTATATGATAAAGGTAAAGGTAAGTAAAAAAGTAGGTGAATTTATGACAGTAACATTTTATTCATATCCAAAGTGTGGCACATGTCAAAAAGCAAAAAAATGGTTTGAGGCAAATGATGTAGCATATGAGATGATTCATATTGTTGAAAATCCACCGTCAAAAGAAGATTTACGTAATTTACATGAGAAAAGTGAATTGCCATTAAAAAAATTCTTTAATACAAGTGGAATGCGTTACCGCGAACTTGGTTTAAAAGATAAGTTAAAGGATGCAAGCGAAGACGAAATGTACGAGCTTTTAGCATCTGATGGCATGTTAATTAAACGTCCAATTGTAACAAATGGAACGAGTGTAACACTTGGTTTTAACGAAGAGCAGTTTGAAAGTGTGTGGAAAAAGTACCAATAAGGTATTTTTACATAATTAATACATTCACTGGAGGTACAGTCATGAGCATTCCAAATAATTTACGTTACTCTGAAGAACACGAATGGGTAAAAACAGAAGGTAATGCGGTTGTTATCGGTATTACTCATTTTGCGCAAGGTGAGTTAGGCGATATCGTATTCGTTGAACTTCCTGAAGTAGGTGCAACAATCCAAGCTGACGAGCCATTCGGAAGCGTAGAATCTGTTAAAACAGTTTCTGAATTATACGCACCTGTAAGTGGTAAAGTTGTAGCAGTAAACGAAGAATTAAGTGACCAACCAGAACTTGTTAACGAATCTCCATACGAGGGTGCATGGATGGTTAAAGTTGAACTTTCTGATGCAAGCCAAGTTGAGAAGTTATTAACTGCAGAAAAATATGCAGAAATGACAAACCAAGACTAATTATAGTCGACTAAAGGACAGCCTTTGTGCTGTCCTTTTTTATGTTGTGTTACATAATGAATTTGAAAGCACATATATATTAATTATCATATAGGAGAAGATTTTTGAGAAACTTTTTCGCAGATGTTTCATGTTGATTGAGCGGGTTCTGCTTTTCGTTATGATCCAGCTCCAGCGACTAGATTGTTCGGTGGCTTCGCTTCTTCCTACAAGGCAAAAAGCGCCTTTACGTCAGAAGCTCCATCCCCCTCACAATCTGAGCAAGCCGCTTGCGCTTTTCTTTTGCAAAAATAAACAGGAAACAACATGAAAATAACGAATATACTATATACTAAGTTAAAGGTTGTATAGTATATGGTGATCGGGTGATGACATATGATTTATGTGGAAAAAGTCATTATTGTAGAAGGTAAGTCAGACAGAAGAAAGATTGAATCTATTATTCGTGAACCGGTGGAAATTGTTTGTACAAATGGTACAATTGGTTTGTCGAAAATGGATGAGCTCATTGATCAATTTTTTGATAAGGACGTATATGTGCTAGTGGATGCTGATGATGCAGGGGAAAAGTTAAGGAAACAATTTCGAAAAGAATTTCCGCAAGCAGAGCATATTTATATTGATCGCTCGTATCGCGAGGTGGCGACTGCGCCTTCTTCACATTTAGCAAATGTATTATGGGGAGCTGACATTGACGTTTATACAGAATATTTACGGTAAGGAATGATAGAAGTGATTGACTGGACAGGTACCGAAGCTACAGCTCTAATAGAAAACGAAGAAAAAACAGTGCTATATGTATATACACCAATGTGTGGAACATGCCAATTAGCAAAAAAGATGTTAACGGTTGTCGAGATGACGATTGAAGATTTGAAAATTGGAATGTTAGATTTAAATTATGCTCCGCATTTAGCGAAAGAGTATGGAATCGAAAGTGTGCCGTGTTTACTTATTTTTGAAAATGGGACACTGATGAAGAAGATATATGCATTTCATTCGGTTGAATATTTATATACGGAATTAAAGTAGGCGGCAAAGTTTTTGCCGCCTCGACATATTTCTTGGGAAATATGTCGAGATGCAGGGTGGTTACAGTATTTGTCGAGCGAAAGTTACAGGATTGCTCTTTAGTGAGAGGGAATGGTATGTGTAATAGAAAGTGATATGAAGGATGTGATTTAGGGTGAAATTATATTCTTTGCTACAATCATTTGTAAATTACGCTAATGGTCAATATCATTTAGAACCGCTTTTAAGACAAGGAGAAAGAACTGTTAATTTTCGTTTTGGAGATGAATGCTGTTCATTACAAATTTCAAGGGATTATATTGAACTTTTGAAAGAGGAAAGAGGAACAGAACAAATCGTTTGTGTAGATGAGGAAGATGTAAAACAATTGGTGAACGGAAATGTACGATTGCAAATGTTAATGAATGATGGACGTGTACAATATTCGGGAACGTATCGAACGATGCTAGTAGTCGAATCGATGTTTCATATATGTAAACCGATGTCAGTAGGTGCTTAAAAGTCTGAAGTTTCTTTTTTTACGAAAATTTCTGTTGACATGGCGTATGGATATTGATACAATTCAATTCATAAAATATAGACAATTTAATAAATTACAAATCAGACGAAAATTTAATCTGATTTCTCTTATCAAGAGAGGTGGAGGGACTGTGCCCTGTGAAGCCCGGCAACCGTCAACTTATGTTGAAATGGTGCCAATTCCTGCAAAGCAAATGCTTTGAGAGATGAGAGAGAGGGATAATGTTGTTATATACGCATATAAACCTTTCTGCTTCTCTAAAAGCGGAAAGGTTTTTTTGTTGTTTGAATGTGGAGGACATTCAAATAATAAGAGGAGCTATACCGATGGACTACACGCATCAAAAATAAAAAAATTGCGGAGTCTATCCAAAGTTTTATGAAATCTAGCTCCAGCGGCTAGAACAGTCGGTCGTTTCATCCCTTCCTATGAGGCAAAAAGCGTCTCTACGTCTGGGATTCCAACGCCCTCTTGTTCTAAGCGAGCCGCTTGCGCTTTTTATTTAAAAAAGGGGTGATACACCATGATTCTATTAGAAAATGTAAAGAAAATATATAAGGCAAAAAGCGGTGATGTCACTGCTGTAGATAACGCCAACTTACAAATAGAGAAAGGCGAAATATTTGGTGTTATCGGATATAGTGGCGCTGGGAAAAGTTCTTTAATTAGATTGTTTAATCAGTTAGAGAAACCAACGTCTGGTCAAATTACAATCGCAAATCGTGTAATTTCAGCAATTACAGGAAGTGAACTTCGTAAGGCAAGACAAGAAATCGGAATGATTTTTCAGCACTTCAACTTACTTTGGTCACGAACTGTACGCGAAAATATCGAATTCCCACTTGAAATTGCGGGTGTGGATAAGGCGAAGAGAAGAAAACGTGTTGATGAGTTAATTCATCTCGTTGGATTAGAAGGAAGAGGAGACGCATATCCATCTCAGTTAAGTGGTGGACAAAAGCAGCGCGTTGGGATTGCAAGAGCGTTAGCAAATAATCCACAAGTACTTTTATGTGATGAAGCAACGTCAGCTCTTGATCCAGAAACGACGGATCAAATTTTAGATTTATTATTAGACATTAATAAGCGCCTCAACTTAACAATTGTATTAATTACACATGAGATGCACGTGATTCGGAAGATTTGTAATCGAGTTGCTGTAATGGAGAAAGGGAAGATCGTAGAAACAGGTCCAGTACTTGACGTATTCCGTAACCCACAGCAGGACATTACAAAACGCTTCGTACAGCAATTAACTGATTCTGAAGATACGAATGAAACGATTGAAAGTTTAATAGAAAAATATCCAGATGGAAAAGTGGTTCGCTTGCAGTTTATCGGTGAAGCCGTAGAAAGACCGGTACTTCAAAGGTTAATGCAGCGCGGTGATATAGAAGTTAGCATTTTGCAAGGAAATATCGCACAAACAAATAACGGTTCTTACGGTAGTTTAGTCGTTCATTTAAATGGCGAAGAAACAGCGATCCAGCAAGCGATAGAAGGAATTCATCAAGATCAAGTAGAGCTGGAGGTGATTGCACATGGATAAGTTAATCGCAAATATTGATTGGAATCAAATGTTAGAAGCAACTGGTGAAACGTTATATATGACGGCAATCGCAGCGCTTGCCACATTTGTTTTAGGACTTATTTTAGGACTATTACTCTTTATGACAGCGAAAGATAATTTATGGGAAAACAAAGCAATTAACACGGTGATTGGAGCGTTCGTAAACATTTTCCGTTCTATACCGTTCATCATTTTAATTATTTTATTAATCCCGTTCACAAAGATTCTTCTTGGAACAATACTCGGAGCAAGCGCAGCGCTGCCAGCTTTAATTATTGGTGCAGCACCGTTTTACGCGAGAATGGTTGAAATCGCGCTTCGCGAGATTGATAAAGGTGTAATTGAAGCTTCAAAAGCGATGGGAGCAAAAACAAGCACAATTATTTTGAAGGTGTTAATTCCAGAATCGTTACCAGCGTTAGTATCTGGTATTACGGTTACAACAATTGCTTTAGTAGGCTATACAGCAATGGCAGGAGTTGTTGGTGCTGGTGGCCTTGGAACACTTGCTTATTTAGAGGGGTTCCAGAGAGGAAATAACGATGTAACAATCGTTGCGACAATTTGTGTATTACTCGTTGTATTTTTAATTCAGTGGATTGGTGATAGTTTAACGACTCGAATAGATAAAAGATAATGAAAACAGGGGGATATTTCAAATGAAAAAATTATTACTTACAGCACTTATTTCAACTTCAATTTTTGGATTAGCTGCTTGTGGCGGGAAAGATAAAGATGAAAAGAAACTTGTTGTTGGTGCTTCTAACGTACCGCACGCTGAAATTTTAGAAAAGGCAAAACCGTTGCTTGAGAAAAAAGGAATTGAGTTAGAGATTAAAAAATTCCAAGACTACGTGTTACCGAATAAATCGTTAGCAGATAAAGAATTAGATGCGAACTACTTCCAGCACATTCCGTATTTAGAAAAAGAAATTAAAGATAAGAAATATGATTTTGAAATAGCAGGAAAAATTCATTTAGAACCGATTGGTGTGTATTCTCAAAAATATAAGAGCTTAAAAGAACTTCCAAACGGGGCGACAATTATTATGAGTAATTCTGTTACTGATCATGGTCGTGGTTTAGCAATTTTACAAAAAGAAGGCATTTTAAAAATTAAAGACGGAGTAGAGCCAGTTAAAGCAACTCCAAAAGATATTGCAGATAATCCGAAAAACTTAAAATTCAAAACAGATATCGAGCCGGGTCTATTGCCACAAGTGTATAACAATAAAGAAGGCGATGCTGTTTTAATTAACTCTAACTATGCGATTGATGCGAAATTAAATCCAGAAAAAGATGCAATTGCAATTGAAGGCGATGATTCTCCATACGCAAACGTAGTAGCTGTTCGTAAAGGTGATAAAGATAAAAAAGAGATTAAAGCTCTTGTAGAAGTGCTACATTCTAAAGAGATTGAAGACTTTATTAACAAAGAATATAAAGGGGCAGTTATTCCTGTAAAAGAATAATTGTTTGAAGAAGGGCTGGTCTACGCCGGCTCTTTTTTCTAACTATAACTACATAACTATAGGGGAGAAGGGGACATCATATGAAAAAGATTATACTGTCAGTTGTTACAGCGCTATCTGTATTTACATTAGCTGCCTGCGGGGGGAAAGAGGAGAATAAGCTTGTCGTTGGAGCTTCTAACGTACCGCACGCTGTTATTTTAGAGAAAGCACAGCCGATATTAGAGAAAAAAGGTATTAAATTAGAGATTAAAAAATTCCAGGACTATGTTCTGCCGAATAAAGCGTTAGCGGATAAAGAAATTGATGCGAACTACTTCCAGCACATTCCTTACTTAGATAAAGAGATTCAAGAAAAAGGATACAAAATTGTAAATGCAGGAAAGATTCATTTAGAGCCAATGGGCATTTATTCTAAGAAATATAAAAGCTTAAAAGATTTGCCAGATGGCGGAACAGTTATTATGAGTAATAACGTAGCTGAGCGTGGCCGTATGTTAGCGTTATTACAAAAAGGCGGCGTTATTAAATTAAAAGATGGTGTAGATGTTGTTAAGGCAACAGTAAAAGATGTTGTAGAAAACCCGAAAAATTTAAAGTTTAAAACAGATGTAGAGCCTGGACTTTCACCGAAGCTGTACGAAAACAATGAAGGTGATGCTTTATTTATTAATTCAAACTACGCAATTGATGCGAAATTAAATCCAACAAAGGATGCAATTGCAATTGAAGGATCAGACTCTCCTTATGCAAATATTATCGCAGTTCGTAAAGGTGACGAGAAGA
Source organism: Bacillus sp. LBA3-1-1.1 (assembly GCF_040676495.1). Classification (NCBI taxonomy): domain Bacteria; kingdom Bacillati; phylum Bacillota; class Bacilli; order Caryophanales; family Bacillaceae; genus Bacillus; species Bacillus sp. LBA3-1-1.1. The sequence goes on along the minus strand of NZ_JBEGIB010000002.1, from coordinate 74,795 downwards.
AAAAAGAGATTAAAGAACTAGTAGAAGTACTACATTCAAAAGAAATTCAGGACTTTATTAATAAAGAATATAAAGGTGCTGTACTTCCGGTAAGTGAATAAATGTAAGGGAAGGACTGGAAAATTACCAGTCCTTTTTTCTTTATATAAATAAGAAGAAAGGTGTATCATATAAGGATGCAAGGGAAATACTTATATACATTTGTGAAAAAATTGTTACTTTTTTTCGTCGTTTGCGATATCATTTTATTTGATATAAAATTAGAATGAGAATAAAATGAGAATATGAACGTTTTAGGAATTTTTAAAATGTATATAGAGGATTAATGGAGGTATTGAGATGGCTGGTTCTACATTAACGGTTAAAGACTTACACGTATCAATCGACGGTAAAGAAATTTTAAAAGGTGTAAACCTTGAAGTAAAAGGTGGAGAAATCCACGCAATTATGGGACCTAACGGAACAGGTAAATCAACTTTATCTTCTGCAATTATGGGTCACCCAAAGTATGAAGTAACAGAAGGTAGCATCATCATCGACGGTGAAGATGTATTAGAAATGGAAGTAGACGAGCGCGCACAAGCAGGTCTATTCTTAGCAATGCAATATCCAAGTGAAATTAGTGGAGTAACAAACGCGGACTTCTTACGTTCTGCAATTAATGCACGTCGTGAAGAAGGCGATGAAATTTCTCTTATGAAATTTATCCGTACTTTAGATAAAAACATGGAATTCCTAGAAATGGATCCAGAAATGGCACAACGTTACTTAAACGAAGGTTTCTCTGGTGGAGAGAAAAAACGTAACGAAATTCTTCAATTAATGATGATTGAGCCAAAAATCGCAATCTTAGATGAAATCGACTCAGGTCTTGATATCGATGCATTAAAAGTTGTATCTAAAGGTATTAACCAAATGCGTGGCGAAGAGTTCGGTTGCCTAATGATTACGCATTACCAACGTTTATTAAACTACATCACTCCAGACTTCGTTCACGTTATGATGAACGGTCGTATCGTTAAATCTGGTGGCCCTGAGCTTGCACAACGTCTAGAAGCTGAAGGTTACGACTGGATTAAAAAAGAATTAGGTATTGAAGACGAAACAGCAGAGCAAGAAGCGTAAGAGAGGAGCATAAACATGACAATCGGTACATTACCTTTCGATCAAGAAACAATCCGTCAGCGCGCAAGCGAAGTAAACGAAGCTGCTTGGTTGACTGAGTTCCGCTTACAAGCTCTTGCACAAGCAACTGAACTTCCAATGCCAACGCCTGATAAAACGAAAATTGAAAAATGGGACTTTATCGGAAAAGGCGACGCTGCTAAGCAAGAGCCTGTAAGTTCTTTAACAGAGCTTCCAGAAGCAGTGAAAAACTTAATTGATGAAAATAACAGCGTATTAGTACAACGTACTGGTACAACTGCTTTCGTTTCTTTAGCAGACGAAGCAAAAGAAAAAGGTGTTATTTTTACAGACATCGTAACAGCTGCAACAGAGCATGCTGAATTATTACAAAAGTATTTAATGAAAGATGGCGTGAAAGTAGACGAGCATCGTCTAACTGCACTTCATGCTGCATTAATCAACGGCGGTGCATTCGTATATGTTCCGAAAAACGTTGTTCTTGAAACTCCACTTCAAGCTGTATTCTTAGTAGACGGCGAAGAAGCTAATGTATATAACCACGTATTATTCGTAGCTGATGCGAACAGTACTGCAACTTATGTAGAAAACTACGTTGCAAATGAAAATGCTAAAGGTATTGCAAATATCGTAGCAGAAGTAATCGTGGAACAAGGCGCACAAGTGAAATTCGGTGCGGTTGATCTATTAGCAAAAGACGTAACAACTTACGTTAACCGCCGCGGTGTTGTTGGACGCGACGGCCGTATTGATTGGGCTTTAGGCCTTATGAATGATGGAAACACAATTTCAGAGAACGTTACGAACTTAATGGGCGACGGTTCATATGCTGATACGAAAACAGTAACAATTGGCCGTGGTAACCAAACACAAAACTTTACAACTAAAGTTGTTCACTTCGGTAAACACTCTGAAGGTTGGATCTTAAAACACGGTGTACAAAAAGATAGTGCAACATCTATCTTTAACGGAATTGGTAAGATTGAACACGGTGCATCTAAATCAAATGCACAACAATCTTCTCGCGTTCTTATGTTAGACGAGAAAGCTCGCGGGGATGCAAACCCAATTCTTTTAATTGACGAAGATGATGTAATGGCAGGTCACGCAGCTTCAGTAGGCCGCGTAGATCCGTACCAATTATACTACTTGATGAGCCGTGGTATTCCAAAACGCGAAGCAGAACGTTTAGTCATCCATGGATTCTTAGCACCTGTAGTAAATGAGCTTCCAATTGAAGGAGTAAAAGCACAGCTTGTTGAGGTAATTGAAAGGAAAGTTCGCTAATGAATATTCATGAAATACGCAAACAGTTTCCAATTCTTGATCAAAAAGTGAACGGCAAACAACTTGTTTATTTCGATAGTGCAGCAACTTCTCAAAAACCAATTCAAGTCATTGAAACGTTAGAACGTTACTATAAAGAATATAATTCTAACGTGCATCGCGGTGTTCATACGCTCGGTACGAAAGCTACCGACGCGTATGAAGGTGCACGTGAGAAAGTTCGCAAGTTTATTAACGCGAAATCAATGGAAGAGATTATTTTCACGCGCGGAACGACAACTGCATTAAATACAGTAGCAGCTAGCTATGGTCTTGATAATGTAAAAGAAGGCGATGAAATCGTCATCTCTTACATGGAGCACCACAGTAACATCATTCCGTGGCAACAAGTTGCGAAGAAAACTGGCGCAACTTTAAAATACCTTCCGCTTCAACCAGACGGTACAATTTCTTTAGAAGATGTTCGTCAAACAGTTACACCGAATACAAAAATCGTTTCTATTATGCACGTGTCAAACGTACTTGGAACGATTAACCCTGTAAAAGAAATCGGAGCAATCGCACATGAAAACGGTGCAATCATGATCGTTGATGGAGCACAAAGTGCACCTCATATGAAAGTGGATGTACAAGATTTAAACTGTGATTTCTACGCATTATCTGCTCATAAGATGTGCGGACCAACAGGTGTCGGCGTATTATATGGTAAGAAAGAATTGCTAAACAATATGGAACCAATTGAATTTGGTGGTGAAATGATTGATTTCGTAGACTTACAAGAGTCTACTTGGAAAGAGCTTCCGTGGAAGTTCGAAGCAGGTACACCGATTATCGGTAATGCAATCGGACTTGGTGCGGCAATTGATTTCCTAGAAGAAATCGGTCTTCATAATATTGAAAAGCATGAACATGAATTAGCGCAATACGCTTTAGAAAGACTATCAGAAGTAGATGGCGTTACAATTTATGGTCCAAAGCATCGCGCTGGTCTAGTTACATTTAATATTGAAGACGTACATCCTCACGATGTAGCAACTGTATTAGATGTAGAAGGCATTGCGGTTCGCGCAGGACATCACTGTGCACAACCGCTTATGAAGTGGCTAAAAGCTTCTTCTACAGCACGTGCAAGCTTCTATTTATATAATACAAAAGAAGAAATTGATACATTTGTTGAATCGCTAATCAAGACAAAGGAGTATTTCACAAATGTCATTTAATAATTTAGATACGTTATATCGTCAAGTTATTATGGATCATTATAAAAATCCTCGTAACCATGGCGTGCTAGAAGATAGTGTTACCGTTAACTTGAACAATCCAACTTGCGGCGATCGTATTCAACTTACGATGAAAGTAGAAGAGGGTATTGTACAAGAAGCGAAGTTTGAAGGCGAAGGATGTTCAATTTCAATGTCTTCAGCTTCAATGATGACACAAGCAGTAAAAGGAAAGAAAATTGAAGAGGCTCTTAAGCTTTCTAAAATTTTCTCTGACATGATGCTAGGAAAAGAGTATGATGACAGCATTGATTTAGGAGATATTGAAGCATTACAAGGCGTATGCAAGTTCCCTGCACGTATTAAATGTGCAACATTAGCGTGGAAAGCGTTAGAAAAGGGCTTAAACGAAGATAAGTAATGTTAAAGGTTCCTAAAAACGAGGTTATCTAAGGAGGGACACACCAACATGGCGAAGCAACTGCCAGATATCGGCGATTATAAATATGGTTTCAAAGACAAAGACGTTTCGATTTTCCGTGCTGGACGCGGTTTAACAAAAGAAATCGTTGAAGAGATTTCACGTATGAAAGAAGAACCACAGTGGATGTTAGACTTCCGTTTAAAATCACTGGATAAGTTCTATGAAATGCCAATGCCACAATGGGGCGGCGACTTAAACGACTTAGATTTCGATGAAATTACGTACTACGTAAAACCATCTGAGAAATCTGAGAAGTCTTGGGATGAAGTACCTGAGGAAATTAAAGCGACATTTGATAAATTAGGTATTCCTGAAGCTGAGCAAAAATATTTAGCTGGTGTATCTGCACAGTACGAATCTGAAGTTGTATACCACAACATGAAAGAAGACCTAGAAGCTCTAGGAATCGTCTTCAAAGATACAGATAGCGCATTAAAAGAGAACGAAGATATTTTCCGTGAGCATTTCGGAAAAGTAATCCCACCAACAGACAACAAATTCTCTGCATTAAACTCTGCAGTTTGGTCTGGTGGATCATTCATCTACGTTCCTAAAGGTATTAAAGTTGATACACCACTTCAAGCGTATTTCCGTATTAACTCTGAAAATATGGGACAATTCGAGCGTACGCTTATCATCGTAGACGAAGGCGCACACGTACACTACGTAGAAGGTTGTACAGCACCTGTTTACACTACTAACTCACTTCACAGTGCGGTAGTAGAAATCATCATTAAGAAAGATGCATATTGCCGTTATACAACAATCCAAAACTGGGCGAACAACGTATATAACCTAGTTACAAAACGTGCGGTTTGTGAAGAAAACGCAACGATGGAATGGATTGACGGTAACATCGGATCTAAATTAACGATGAAATACCCAGCAGTTATCTTAAAAGGCGAAGGCGCTCGTGGTTTAACATTATCTATCGCGATTGCTGGTAAAGGCCAACACCAAGATGCTGGCGCGAAAATGATTCACTTAGCACCAAACACATCTTCAACAATCGTTTCTAAATCGATTGCGAAGCATGGTGGTAAAGTAACTTACCGTGGTATCGTACAATTCGGACCAAAAGCGAAAAACTCTCGCTCTAACATCGAGTGTGACACGTTAATCATGGATAACCAATCTACATCTGATACAATTCCTTATAACGAAATCAAAAACGATTACGTTTCACTTGAGCACGAAGCGAAAGTATCTAAAGTATCAGAAGAACAATTATTCTACCTAATGAGCCGCGGTATTTCTGAGCAAGAAGCTACAGAAATGATCGTAATGGGCTTCATCGAGCCATTCACTCGCGAACTTCCAATGGAATACGCAGTTGAAATGAACCGCCTAATCAAGTTTGAGATGGAAGGTTCTATCGGCTAATATATGTATGAAGAAAGCGCCCTGCTGTGCGGGGCGCTTTTTTATGTTGTGCTGGGTTCAGGGCAGGCTGGGATACCCTCGAACCTAAATCGTATCCACCTTATCCACAGATTTAATACGCTCCCAAATATGTTTCATCCCAACGAAAGAACCATATCCAATTAAAGCACCTAGCATATTCAGTATGATGTCATCGATATCGAAAATACCACTAAAAGTAAGGAGTTGTAACGATTCGATTAATAAAATAAACTTAATAAAAATTTTGGATGCCATTTTTACATTGTTTATTTGTTTAAATAATAAAGGTAGAAGGAATCCGAATGGGATGAATATGATGACGTTTCCTAATGTATTCATAAGTACGATGTCTATATTATAAGGATCTAGTAGATGTGTTAGATCGAATCCATTTAAATAGCGGATTGTACTTTTGAGCGGAACTAAGTTTATTAATCCGCCGTGTATAAAGTGCCAGTCGCCTGTTTCAAAGAAGTACTTCAGACTATCAAAGTAAACGGCTGGCCTCCCGAGCAACAGTTTAAATAATAAAATAAAAGAATACGGTAAAAATAATCCCCAGCCAATCCACTGTACATATTTTTGCGTGGAAGATTGCATCGCTTTTTCAATTTCAGTTCCTAAAGTAGAGGCTTCTCCAAAATTTTGAATGGCTAATGTAGTAGCTTCTTCTTCAGATTTTCCTTGATCGAGAAATTCTTGCTTTAAGCTTGTAAGATGATCATAAATTTCAAAGTATAGTTCGTCTCTATCAGATTGCGATAGGTTTGTTTTTTGAACAATACTTTTTATGTATTCTTCAATCGTCATTAATTTAAAGCTCCTTTCTGACAAGTTTTAATAAGAGCTGTAACTGAATCCCATGCTGTTAGTTTTTCTTCTAAACTTTTCTTTCCGTTCGTAGTAATGCGATAAAATTTTCGTTTCATACCAGTTTCAGATTCACCCCAGTATGAATTTATTAAATCCTTTTGTTCCAAACGTTTGAGTGCTGGATAGAGTGTACCTTGGCTCATTGTGTATAGATCATTGCTGTTTTCTTTTAGCCTTTGAATAATTTCATATCCGTACGTATCGTGCTGTTTAATGATGGAGAGAAGTAAAATATCAATACTTCCTTTTAATATCTCTTTATCCATTTTATGGTTCACCACCTTATGATGAGATTGTAACACGACATATGTCGTATTACAAGGTATATGTGTAGGGTAATACTCCATCTAGGAGGCAGCAAAAAGCTCTTCGCCAATCAATCCAACAAACTTCCTGACAAATAGGTCCCCACCACCGACTACAAAGAAAATCCTCCTCCAACTAATCCACAGATTAGAAAAAATAAAGTTTTCCATATTAAAAGGGCAATCTTTGGCTTTTTCTTATAATGCGAGTACAATGTAAAATAGCAAGAAAAGACGAAAAGTATTTACAGGATTATTGCGTACGTATAGCGTAAATGGCAGTAAGGAACTGAGAGGAGGTTTTTTCTCTGAATATAAATAAAGAAACAATCATCCACCTTTATCATACAAACGATATACATAGTCATTTTGAAAATTGGCCGCAAATTTCTCGGTTTGTACAAGGGGAGAAAAGGCGAAGACAGGAAGCGGGAGAGACTGTTTTAACTGTGGATATTGGCGATCATGTGGATCGTTTTCATAGTATTTCGGAGGCGACAAATGGACTTGGGAATACAAAATTATTAAATGAGGCGTTATATGATTATGTAACGATCGGAAATAATGAAGGAATTACGTTAGCGAAAGAGCATTTGAATCGTCTATATGATGATGCTGGATTTGAGGTGCTTGTCGCGAACTTATTTGAAAAAGAAGGTGTACGTCCAGCGTGGGCAAAGCCTTATAAATTACATACAACGACAGATGGGATTACGATTGCCTTTATCGGATTAACGGTTGCGTATCCAGAGTTTTATCATATGCTCGATTGGCATATTGAAGATCCACTTATCCATTTAGAGTCTATTTTAGAAGAAGTGCGAGATGAGGCTCATATTACAGTCGTCCTTTCTCATCTTGGAAAAAGCATGGATGAGTATATGGCGGAGCATTATGATATAGATGTTATTTTAGGGGCACATACGCATCATTTATTTGAGCGTGGTGTTCTTATGAATAATACTTTACTTTGTTGTTGTGAAAAGTGGGGACGTTACGTTGGGCACGTTCAACTCACTGTGGATAAAGAGACGAAGAAGCTGTTGAAAAAGGACGGTAGGGCGATTAAGACCGAACGTTTAGGTGCTTATAGCAAACCGTTATCCACAATTGAATTGCTGCAGGAAGAAAGTAAACATATTATGGCAGAGCCTGTCGTTCATTTAAAGGAATCATTACCGGTCGATTGGTTTCAGGAGACATCGTTTTCGCATATGTTAGCAAATGCGCTGAAAACGTGGTGCGGTGCAGAGATTGGAATGGTGAACGCTGGGGTACTTCTTGAAGGATTAGAAGAAGGTGTTGTGACGCGCGGAGATATTCACAGAATTTGTCCACATCCCATTAATCCATGTTTATTAAAAGTACCAGGGAAAACGTTAAGAGAAGTTATTTTGAAAGCACGTCGCCCGAATATGGAGAACCTTGAGGTAAAAGGATTCGGATTTCGTGGAAAAGTGATGGGGAAAATGATTTACGCTGGTGTAGAAGTTATTCCAGATACGATTCCTGGGAATAAAATTTTACTGGAAGATGTATCGATTAACGGGGAATCGCTGGAATTAGATCGTATATATACGGTAGGAACGATTGATATGTTTACATTCGGATACTTATACCCAGAGCTATCCACACTTTCTGACAAACAATATTATATGCCAGAACTACTTAGAGATGTGTTAACAGACGTGTTGATAACTCATACATCTTCCGTCAAACTATAGGCTAGTTAACTTGTAACACTCATTTTTCTCTTGTCATACAGATAAGAAAGAGAGGAGTGTGCACTATGGTTAATGTGGAGCCAATTATAATCAATAATTATACGTTTATTGCGGTTAGCGTCAAACTTCCAAAGACAAATTTGCTAGCTGTAATGAGCGATAAAGGATATATTATGTGCGGTGCATTAGATGTAGGTCTTTTAAATGAGAAGTTAGGTGATCGAGGAATTATTGCTGGCCGTGCGGTTGGTGTAAGAACGATTGAACAGCTTCTTGAAGCACCGCTAGAATCAGTAACGATTGAAGCCGAAGCTTTAGGTATTACGGCCGGCACAATCGGAAAAGATGCACTATTAAAAATGAGATAAGCATATATCGTCCCTCTTTCTTGCATAGAAATAATATAAGAAGGAGGGTTTTCTTATGGGCATATTTCGTTCGAAAAATTCGCGGTTTCGAAGGGGACCGATTTCCTTTCGGTATATACTGCTTATTTCGTTTATCATTTTTATCATAATGATAGTTCAAGGTTTATGGATTGTAAATAAAAGTATTCAGCCAACATTAATTAAGTATGGAGAAACAGAGACGCATAAAATGGCAACAGCAGTTATGACGAAAGCGGTAAAAGATAGAATTAATGAAGGGTTTGATGTAGATTCATTAATGAAAGTACAAACGGATAGGAACGGGAAGGTATCTACAATTGATCTAAATACAAAACAAGTAAATGAAATATTAACATCGACTACTGCATACATAGAAAAATATTTACAACAAGTAGAAAAAGGGGATACGAAAGCACTTGGTATTTTTGAAGAGAATGGGGTATCTATGTCAGTTCCTTTTGGGCGCATAACTGATAATGTGCTTCTTGGTAATATAGGACCGGATATTCCGATTAATTTTACGCCAATTGGTCATGTGAATACGGATATTAAACAGTTAGTTGAGCCACAAGGAATTAATAATACAGCGATCAAAATTATTATGGAAGTGGAAGTGACGTTACAAGTTATGATTCCGTTACGCACGAAAGAAATTAAGGTGAAGCAAAACATTCCGATTGCAACGCGCATCGTTCAAGGTGAGGTGCCTACTTATTACGGAAGTGGCGGGGTTGTTGTACCAGATAAAAAGAAAACGGATAGTTAGCGAATATAAAAAAATAAAAAAATAACCGTAGCAATTCGCTACGGTTATCGTTTTGTATTTGCTCGTTCTTTTCGTTCCCAGAGGCTTAAATGCATGTACGGATCGAAAGCCCATTCTGTGTAGCCATTGTCTTTATACATGCCGAAATGTAAGTGGGGCGGGAATTTTCCAGCTGTGCCAGGAGGACCGTAGCCAGTACTACCGACAAATCCGATTACTTTTCCTGGCTCGACAATTTGTCCGAGCTGTATTTCTTTAGAGAACCCGCCTAAATGAGCGTAATAGTGATAATTATTATGAAGGTCACGAATACCAATGCGCCATCCGCCAAGACGATTCCATCCTTTTGTTTCAATGACGCCATAGCAAGTGGATTTTACGGGTACGCCATATCCGGCAAAGATATCGGTTCCTTCATGAATTCGTCTCCCGCCAAAACTTCTTCCAGCTCCAAAAGTACTACGGTAGCTATTGTCACTGCGGATCGGGAGAGGGAAAGCATTTCCTTCTAAATTAATACGTCCATAATGTTTATAAATTCGGGCGTATTCTGTAATTAATTCAACTGTTTTTGCACGTCTATAATATTCCCAAAGCATAATGTTAATATGGTCTTCTGACGTTCCTTGTTTCTTTAAAATAGTTGCTGCTGTATGCAGAAGATCACGGTCGTTATTTGAATTTGCAAATCCATCTTTGTCACCATCTAAACCCATTCCGCCAAATAGAGAAATCGTATGGGGGAGAGTATCGTTACTATTAACAGGTCCAGCCCATATTTCAGGTTTGAAATAAAGGGAAATGATGGCATCTGGTTTTTTCGGAATATCCTTTCTTACGCTCCGTATGTTTCTTTCGTATTGATCCATTGCAGCTAAGTAATACCACGGAATGCCTGAAGATTGCTCAGTTTCTTTATATAGTGCCATGCGCTTTTCATATATGCTTTGCTGATTATCTTCACCGTAAGCGATGTTTTGGTGGAGAAGAAAGCAAATCGAAAGCAAAAGAGAAATTTTTCGAAGCATGAAATAGACTCCTTTCACAACATCACTCTTTTTAGTGTGGGATATACGGAGTATTTCATTATAGGGAACGATTGGAAAAAATCTTAGAATCTTCATTTGAGCAAATCGCTTTCATACGTTAGAATAGATATGTTACATTGAAAGAAGCGAACACGGTAAACTATTTCATATTGTGCGGAGTTGATAACCATGACAAAACAAACAGAGTATAAGCGCAAGCCCGAATGGTTGAAAATTAAGTTAAACACGAATGAAAACTATACAGGCTTAAAGAAAATGATGCGTTCTAAGAATCTTCATACCGTTTGTGAAGAAGCGAAATGTCCGAATATTCATGAATGCTGGGCTGTAAGGAAAACAGCAACATTTATGATTTTAGGTGCGGTTTGTACACGTGCTTGTCGTTTTTGTGCGGTTAAAACAGGCTTGCCAACTGAGCTTGATTTACAAGAGCCAGAACGCGTAGCAGATTCAGTAGTACAAATGGGCTTAAAGCACGTTGTTATAACAGCGGTTGCACGTGATGATTTAAAGGACGGCGGAGCAGCTGTTTTTGCTGAAACAGTACGCGCTGTTCGTCGCAAAAATCCATTTACGTCAATCGAAGTATTACCATCTGATATGGGTGGGGTAGAAGAAAACTTAAAAATGTTAATGGATGCAAAACCAGATATTTTGAACCATAACATTGAAACAGTACGTCGATTATCTAACCGAGTTCGCGCTAGAGCAAAATATGACCGTTCATTAGAGTTTTTACGTCGAGCAAAAGAAATGCAGCCTGATATTCCAACTAAATCGAGCATTATGGTGGGCTTAGGTGAAACGAGAGAAGATTTAATTGAAGCAATGGATGACTTACGTGCAAACAATGTGGATATTTTAACTCTTGGACAATACCTACAACCATCTAAGAAGCATTTACCAGTTCTTAAATATTATCCACCAGCAGAATTTGCAGAGCTTAAAGAAATTGCGCTTAGCAAAGGATTTAGTCACTGTGAAGCTGGCCCACTTGTGCGTTCTTCTTACCATGCGGACGAGCAAGTACGTTCTGCAAAAGAAAAAACAGCAGAAGCGAAATAATGAAAAAAGAGAGCTAATATTAGCTCTCTTTTTGTTTATACTCTAAAACTGTATTTTGACATGTTGATAAGATTCTTTTTAATTCCTCTGTGGATAATTCAATTGTAAATTCAGGTACACCAGGTGTGATTAAAATTTTATTGTAAGTATAAATTGAACTGTCCACAATAATCGTTACATCTTGTGAATAACCGAAAGGAGCTACACATCCTGGAGTACAGCCAGTCTCTTCTCTTAGCTCATCAGGAGAACAGAGAGATAAGTTTTTTCCTGTTATTTCTTTCATCTCTCCTCGGTTGAGACGAGTTCCCTCTAACGTAAAGAATACGTAGTACTCCCTGGATTTTGATTTTAAAAATAGGCTTTTACTTGGAGTACCTTGTAAGCCGAGCCTTTCACGAACGATGCGATCTGTCTCATAATCGAGTACTGGTTCGTGTTCAAATTTTTCATAAGAAGCATTTGTTTTATGTAGTAAAGAAAGTACGTCTTCGTACATATTGAATGATACCCCTCTCTATGTTTTACTGCAGTCTTGCCATATCTTCTCGCAGTGTCAACTGAATGTATTGGAAAGGGATATTACTTGGATGACGCTTCCCATAATCGTTTTATGATAGATTGTTCATCAAGTGTAATTTCATAAATATCAGGATTAGTTAAAGTTTTCCATTCATCAAAGCCAATAGTATGATCAAAGTGCTTTAAAATTAATGTGAGTAGGTTGCCGTGTGTAACGAGTAATGTTGTGTCATGCTCTAGTTTTAAAACTTCCTGAATAAGTGAGATGGCGCGATCCATCGCTTGTTTTGTTGACTCTCCGCCCGAAAAGGCAATATCTATGTTTGTAAAAGTGGATTCTAGTTTTTGCATCCAATCATCCATTGGAACGTTGCTTAATATGCGCTCTGCTAACCGTTCATCTTCTTGAATAGGTAAATTAGCTTGGAGTGCATAGGGCCGAATAGAATCGATAGTGCGGACAAAAGGGCTTGAAATAATACGATCTATTTGTAGATTATTTTCTATGAGGAATGTAGCAAGGGTGTTTGCTTGGTCTCTTCCTGCGTTTGTTAATTCGGCATCACGCTCTTGTCCAGTTGCTGAACAATGTCGTATTACAATAATTTTTTTCATATTTCATCCCCATCTTTCAAGTTGACCATATATACTTCGACAAATGTGGAAAAGATTCCTTTTTCTTGGAAAGGGCATAGTGATCTAAGTATGTGGAAAAGTAATGTGGATAATAGAAAATCGAGGTGCAATTATGAAAAAAATGATATGTATTGTATTCAGTATTTGTTTTCTCGTACAATTGTCCACAGCATATGCACAATCAAATCAAAAATTAGAATATCCGAGCAATCGAAATAAATCGTTTGTGAATGAAGATGTGTTTTATAAACAGTTGGATAAGAAGGTATATAAAGAATACAAAAATGCGGCGTATAGCGTTCGAAAGAAAATTTTATGGAAAGAAGTACAAGATGCAGAATTTACCTTCCGGCAAAAAACAGCTGTCGGCTGTCGTAGTAGAGTGGTGATTCAAGATTCGTTTGTTCATCCAGATCGCCAAGTTTATTTTTTTGGTTCCTTTTCTCAAGATGAAGTAGATGAGTTTCATAAGTACATCGTTATAGATGCAGAAACAAAGAGGGAGCTGCGAGGGGGGAAGAGCTATCATCGCTACGACAATCTATATAAAAAATAACCCACCAATTGGTGGGTTATTTTTTACTCTGGCATACTCAATAATTTCTCTTTCATTTTACGAATAAGAATGAAACCACCAATCGCGAAGAGAAGAGTAATTCCTTCTGCGACAAAGATGTTAATCATTTTTGTTTGATAAAGTGCTGCGAAAAAGTCTACAAGTGCGTGGAATAGTATAGCGTATGCGAGGAAAATGTATTTCTTTTGTTTTACCGCGTATACGACAAGCATTGTGAAGGCAATTTGCAGTACTAATGCCATAATTCTTTCTAGGCTACCAAGTAAGTATAAATAGGCAGGTTGCTCTATTAACAAGTCCTTGATATGGCTCAACTGTGGGTATTGTTCAACCATTTGAGCGAAGCTACCATTGTTAATAGATGTTGCAAAGGTAAGAGTTTGAAGCCCAGCAAATCCGCCGACTAAAATCGATTCAATACCGCCGTGCCCAATTCCGTACGCAAGACCGTCTTTATAATCTCGATATTTTTTCAGTAAGTAGTAAAAGGCAACGAAACGACCTAGTTCTTCAAAAATACCAGCAGTTAGTCCGCCGAAAATCGAAAAGATAAATGGGTTCTCTAAAAACTCAGCTGTTGTGGGATTACCACGCATGAATAATTGGAATGGTGTTTCGAGAATTTGGGTAAACCCGATAAAGATAAGGACACCAACGCCAACTATTTTCAAATTAATATTATATTTCTTACGGAAATAAACGAGTACAATAATTGGGACCAGAATCGAAACAACGAGTTGAAATATGATGCTGGCAATTACAGTATTTGAAACCATACTTTCACCGCTTTCTAATGTATGTACATATATATTATGCATGAAATGTAGGAGAATGTGGAGAGATGAATCTTTCAAAAAATAAATGAATTTTTTGTTGACTCTAACGTTGCGTCATACTTTATCGTATATATTGAGGGGGAGATACGCATGACAATGAGGGTAAAAGAAGTAGCTAATTTAGTTGGAATTAGTGTGCGCACACTGCATCATTACGATGAAATTGGGTTGTTAACCCCAGATGAGACGACAGAGTCTGGATATCGTCTGTATTCCAATGAAAATTTAGAAACATTGCAGCAAATTTTATTTTTTAAAGAGCTTGGCTTCCCTTTAAAGAAAATTAAGGAAATTATCATGAGTCCTTCATTCGACCGTGAAGAGGCATTACAGCTTCATAAGAAAATGCTTCTTGAAAAGCGCGCTAGATTGGATAAGGTGATAGCGACGATTAATAAAACAATTCAGCATACAAAAGGAGAGATTGAAATGACGAACAAAGAGAAATTTGAAGGATTTGATTTTAGTCATAACCCATACGAAGAAGAAGCACGTGAACGATGGGGAGATGAGGCTGTAGATAAAGCGAATAAAACAGCGAAGGGTATGTCTACAGAGAAACAGGAGGAGTTTAATAATATTTACAGAAAGCTAGCAACACTTCGAAATGGAGCACCTGATTCTAAAGAGGCGCAAGAAGCAATTGGAGTCTGGTACGATTACTTGCAAAACTTTGGTGAATATTCATTAGATGCTTTTAAAGGACTAGGCCAAATGTATGTCGCTGATGAGCGCTTCACGAAAAATATTGATAAGTTTGGTGAAGGTTTAGCGCAGTTTATGTGTGATGCGATGGAGGCTTATGCGGATCGTAAGAAATAGTAAAAAAAGGTGGAGGTTTTTTCCACCTTTTTATTTTTTTATCATATCATTTAAAGTTTGATCCCCTGTATTGTTCAAATGAGGGTTTTTACTCATTTCACGTTTTAACATATCAAGACTTTGTTCATATTCTGTATCGTTTAAGCTACCGGATTGAAGGCCTTGAATTTGAGAAATCAACTTTTGGTTTGTTGATACATATGCTTTATAATAGCGAGGAATGATGGACAAAGCAGTTTTATATACTTGATCCGCTACTAGTTTCGGATCCGTTGTGTTGGCACGGTATACAACGAATACTTCGTCGTCAGTAACGAGCGTAGCAGCATTTGCAACGTCAGGAAGTTTAACTGTCATGCTTGTAATCATTTCAGCGACTTTCTCACGGTTAATTGCTCCTACTTGTTTGTTAGATACTTCATGTTTTTGTTTAGATGAATAGCCAACCCTTGTGAGCCGTGTATTTGTATTTTCCGTATGATACATGTCGTTTTTATTGGAAACAAGAACACGACTTCCTTCTTCACGCTCCATTTCGGCTTTATTAGTTGATTGGCAGCCTGCAAATAAGGAAAGAGTGAGGAGAGAGAGTATAATTTGCTTTTTCACGATGTATCACCTCCTTCTCCATAGCATGCACTAATTTGCAAATTTTTGTATTTGAAATTGTTGGTTGTTATGCTTTGTGATACGATAAAAAGAAGAATGCTTAGAGAGGAAGTTCATAATGGAGCAAAAGCAAGAGATTCATACTACGGTGAGCGTTAATAATGTTCAGTACGAAGTAATTAAAAACTTTCGTGACGGTTTTAGTGAAGAAGCATTTAAAGAGCGCTATGCAGAAATTTTAAATAAATATGATTATATCGTTGGAGACTGGGGTTATGAGCAACTTAGATTGCGCGGATTCTTTGATGATAGTAATCAACGTTCGACATATGATACGAAAATTAGTACTTTATCAGAGTATTTATACGAGTACTGTAACTTCGGTTGTGCACATTTTGTATTACGAAAAGTGAAGAAATAAAAAAATCCTCTTACGATTGTAAGAGGATTTTTTTATAGCAATTATACCAATTATGAGGAGGCTGTATACAGTACATCTAAGTCATTCAATAAATCAATCGTACCTTTTCTCACCGTTAACATGGGAGTCCTCCTTACAAACAAATTGAAATGTGATCACCTTCAGAAAGCGTTTTGTTTGGTTTCATTTGTTGTCCATTCAATTGGATATACCCATCTTTAATTTTCTCCACAATGAGTGCACGGCTCCAATCTGAAATATATGTGGATAACACTTTATCAATCCGGTGGGAACCGAAAACTATGTCTAATACGATCGTTATTCCGGCTATACCACTTTCTTTGTATTGTGTAATGGAAATGGTAGTACTTGTTTCCGTTTGTTCTTGCTGAGTCATATCGACAGTTTCGACGTGATCAGTAAATGATTTATAAATATGAAGTTTTTGATTCCACGTATGATTTTTCGGACATTTATAAATTGCAAATCGGTATATGTTCTTTCCGTTTGCGTTATGCCTGCGAATGTTCGTGTCGGTAAAAAGGGTAGTACGCCTGCAATTTTTACAATATTTTTCGATTGTTGCTAGTTCGTTTTCATATAAACTCCAAGAAAGTTGTACTTTCTGCATTTTCCTTCACCTCTTATATTAGTGGTAAAGGAACGTAATACAGCTATTTGGATATCTTGTAGTATGAAGACATAAGAAGTAGACAAAAATAAAAAGAGGTTCCCCCAAGAGGAACCTCCGTAAACATCATACTACAGATGCGTTACGTTCCTTTGTAATGGGAATGGGCAGACTACTCCCTTGAAAAAGCACGGTGCTTTTTTGAGAGTAATGCTATCCAATTGCTGGTCCATTACAAAGTATATGTTGGCATACGTAGATAACGTCCTTTCTATCCAAATAGATTTGTTCATAAGTATAACATATAAGATTGAAAATTCAAAATATAAACCATAAAAAAACACCAGCTAAAATAGCTGGTGCACAAGATAAATTATATAAGTTCAAATAAAAATGAGCGTAATTCTTCTGCAATTTCTTCAGACATAGAAAATGCATGCTCTAAGTAGCCTGGTTCGTTTAAATCGTCAGGACCGATGATAGCAAATTTGTTGCTCTGCATATCAAGGACTATCGTTTTACCGTAATGACGATCGGAGTATAGAAGCGCTAAATCATGACGCTCATTTTCCCCCATAAAGCTAACGAAACGAGTTTTTGTAGCGACTGTATCGTCGTACAGAAAGAAACGTTCTTCCATACACATGGCTCCTTTATTAAATATCTAAGTTTAAGTGTGGTTTATGATCTAAATGGTGATGCGTTTTAATGAAACGTACTGTTCTTGTTTTGTAACGCATAACGATAGAATATGTTTCAGCTAAATCTCCGCCAAGGAATTTCACGCCGTCTAATAACTCACCAGCAGAAACACCTGTTGCTGAGAAGATTGCATCATCACCAGATACTAAGTCATCTAACATAAGAAGTTGACGAGGATCTTCTAATCCCATTTCACGACAACGAGCTTCTTCTTCTTCGTTCATTGGAACTAAGCGAGCTTGCATTTCACCTTCAAGGCATTTTAATGCTGCTGCAGAAATAACGCCTTCTGGAGCTCCGCCAACACCTACGAATAAGTCGATACCTGTTCCAGGTAAAGCTGTTGCGATTGATGCACCAACATCGCCATCACCAAATAATTTCACGCGTGCACCTTTTGCACGAACACGGTCAATAATATCTTGATGACGTTCACGTTCTTGAACGATAACTGTTAGATCACGAATCTTTTTATTGTTAGCTTCTGCTACAATTTCAATTGTTTTTTCAATTGGATCATCTAAGCTAATTTTACCAGCTGCTTTTGGACCAACCGCGATTTTTTCCATGTACATATCAGGAGCATGAAGAAGGTTTCCTTTATCCGCGATTGCAATAACTGCCATTGCATTTGCAAGACCTTTTGCAACGATGTTTGTGCCTTCTAATGGGTCAACGGCGATATCTACTTCTGGACCGTTACCTGTTCCTAGTTCTTCACCAATATATAACATCGGTGCTTCATCAAGTTCTCCTTCACCAATTACAACTGTACCTGCCATGTTTACTGAATCGAACATATCACGCATAGCTGTAGTTGCTGCATCATCTGCTTCATTTTTCTTTCCGCGGCCCATCCACTGTGCGGATGCTAAGGCTGCTGCTTCTGTTACACGGACAATTTCTAGTGCGAGTTCACGTTCCAAGATTGCATTCCTCCAATTTCAAAAATCATACAAATATAACTATAACAAATAACGGAGAAAAGGTGAATTCGAAAAATTGTCGATTTTTTCAGAAGAAAGCGTTACAATTAAAATGTAAATGCTTTAATTTCCAGGTAGGTGACATTCATGTATTTTGTAGACAGAAAGAAAATAGAACAAATGCTAGTATGTTTAGAACGAGCAACAAATACATTTCAAGAGAAAAAGATATATGAAACCGAGTTTGAGTTTTACGCATTAGAGCGCATAGCTCATCTAATTATTGATTGTGTATTAGATGTAGGAAATGCGATGATTGATGGATTTATTATGCGCGATCCAGGAAGTTACGAAGATATTATCGATATTTTAATTGACGAGAGAGTCATAAGTGCAGAAGAAGGAAAAGGAATGAAGGAAGTTATCCTTCTTCGAAAAATGCTTACGCAAGATTACATTCAAATGAATCATGATGAGTTATATAAGACGATTCAAAAACATATCGCAGTGGTAGAGAAATACCCAGCGAATATTCGCAGTTATTTAGAAAAGGAATTAGGACCTGTATCTGCATTTGTACCAGAATAATTATGCTTATAAGATCCCCGGGAATACTTTTTGGGGATCTTATATTGTATATGAGAGAGAAAAGGGAGAAGGGTGAGCTATGGGGGAAGCACGTACTACGAAAGAAGAAATTATACAATTATTGAAGGTGAAGGGCGAGCATACTGTAGCAGAATTAGCCGAAGCTTTAGAGATTACAGAGATGGCGATTCGTCGACATTTAAGTAAACTAGAAAATGATGAGCTAATTTATTCAAAGATGGTAAGGCAGCATGTTGGACGCCCAACATATTTGTATGGACTAAGTCAAAAGGGAGAAGATACATTCCCGAAAGAATATAAGCAGTTTGCTATTGAAATATTAGATGATTTAGCTCGAATGGGCGATGAAAAAATACTTCGTTATGTTTTACAAGCGAGAACGAAACGAATGGAAGAACAGTTAAAAAAGAAGATAAGTAACCAAAGTAATTTAGCGTATAAAGTACAAGAAATAGCTGCTATGCAAGAAAAAAATGGTTATATGGTTCAAATAAAGAGAGATGGGGAACGCTCTTTCATACTTGAAAAGCAAAACTGTCCGTTAAAGGAAATAGCGGAGAAATTCCCGCAAGTGTGTGAAGATGAAAAAGATATGTACAAGCGTTTATTTGCAGGTGCAAATGTGAAAGCGTTAACGAACATGTGTGAAGGCGATTGTAATTGTTCGTACCAAATAAAAGAGAAAAAATGAACGTTATGGGACGCTTTAAGGTAAAGCGTTTTTTTCTTTTGAAAAAGGGGTTAATATAAGAGTGGTATGATAGGTGAGAACGTTAGCATAGAAGGAGAGACAAACAGATGTATAAAGGCTATTTAATTGACTTAGACGGTACGATGTATCGCGGTGAAGAGCAAATTGAAGAAGCAAGCGACTTCGTAAAAGCGTTAGGAGAGCGCGGTATTCCATATTTATTCGTTACAAATAATTCAACTCGTAAACCAGAACAAGTTGCAGAAAAGCTTGTTCGTTTCGATATTCCAGCGAAAGCGGAGCAAGTATTCACAACGAGTATGGCTACAGCGAACTTTATTTATGAGCGTAAACAAGATGCAACTGTATATATGATTGGTGAAGAGGGCTTACATGCTGCTCTTGTGGAAAAAGGGTTTGAACTTGTGGATGAAAATCCTGATTTCGTTGTTGTTGGTTTAGATCGTGATATCACATATGAAAAATTAGCAAAAGCTTGCCTTGCTGTGCGTAACGGCGCAACATTTATTTCTACAAATGGGGATATTGCTATTCCAACTGAGCGCGGATTATTACCAGGTAACGGTTCATTAACATCAGTTGTTGCAGTATCAACAGGTGTGGACCCAATCTTTATTGGTAAACCAGAATCAATCATTATGGAACAAGCGTTAAAAGTGCTTGGCATAGGAAAAGATGAGGCATTAATGGTTGGGGATAACTACGATACAGACATTTTAGCTGGAGTAAATGCGGGCATGCATACCCTTCTTGTCCACACTGGAGTCACAACTGTGGAGAAGTTAACAGAATATGAAGTACAACCGACGCAAGTTGTGCATAACTTGACGGAGTGGATTGAGAAGATGTAATGAAATGCAGGTAACCGGAAGAGGTTACCTGTTTTTTTTATGCACAATTGCATATGTATTACAGTTATATGAAATGTAAAATTTGTATGCAATGATATAGAAGGGAGGGAATAAGAGTGTATTGGATGTCGTGCATTATGTTTGTTTTGGCATTATGTGTTTTGTTCTTTGTTCTATGGAAGGTATATAAAATAAATGAAATGAAAAAAAGTGCGGGAAAACTTATTGCAATGTATCCTCGAGTGAAGAGACGGTGGATTGCGTTACTTGGGCCAGCATATTTCATTGGACAATGTATGTATATATATGCTCAGTACGTAAGTGGCGATATTGATACAGCTGAACAGTTTCTTATTCAGTCGGGTAGTTATGTTGTAGCAAGTTGTTTTATGACTTTAATAGCTATCCATCTTATTAAAAGTGTACAAATATATGAAAAAGGTGTAGTAGACGGATTAAACTTTTATTCATACGAAGAATTAAAAGGCTATAAAACATCAACATGGGAAAATCCAAAAGAAAATATATTTTTATATCGCGGGCGAGAAAAAATGAATGACAATGTGAATTTATTTATTAGATAGGAAGATGTGAGTGAATTAGAAAGTATACTTCAAAGATATATCCCGAAATTGATAATGAAATAAAAACTCCGGTTGTTATAACCGGAGTTTTTTTATTAAAATACGCGATTCACTACTTCTTTAACTTCTTCAAGATATTGTTTACGCACAGCATTATCCACAGAAGGAACACTTGTATAGAATGTATGCTCAAGTGTTTCAATGCCCGTAAATTCAAAAATACCAGCATCAGTTGTTTTTTTCATTGCATCAAACATCCCGCCTGCTGTGTATGCTTCTTTCGAATTTCCCATTGTAGATAATAATAAGCCTTTTTTACCGCTTAATAACTTTTCAATACCATTTTCACCGTAAGCATAAGCGAAGCTGTGGCTAAATACACGGTCAACGTATCCTTTTAAAATAGCAGGAAGACCCGCCCACCAAACTGGGTAAATGAATGTAATGCTATCAGCCCAAGAGATATGCTCTTGTTCTTCTTTAATATCTTCTGGTGTGTTTCCTTGAGAAAATGAGATGAAATCGGAAGCGCCTAATACTGGATTGAAGTTTAATTCGTATAGATCGCGAACGCGTACTTCATGACCTTTTTCTTCTAATTCACTTTTTACCGTTTCTAAAATCGCATGGTTGAAGCTTTCGGTATTTGGGTGTGCATAAACGATTACATGTTTCATTGTTTTTCCTCCTATTTGTGGATATGTGAATAGTTTTTATGAATTCGTGTAACTAGTATGGTTACTTTTATTGTGAGAGTCAACTTTTCTGACGTGAGAAATAAAGTGGAAATGTAATCAGCTAATACGGGATACATGTTAGTATGTGACAAAAAAATACAAAATAGTAGGGAATTTGCATTTTAAATAGAATATATAGATTGGTAAATAGAAAGAGAAGGGGATATAGGGATGAATATTATTGAGATTGAAAGGTTAGAAAAATCGTTTGATATTGGGGATAGTAAAGTAAAAATCTTAAAAGGTATTAATCTTCAAATTCAAAAAGGAGATTTCGTTTGTATTATGGGGGCAAGTGGATCGGGTAAAACGACCTTACTTCAGTTGTTAGGTGGATTAGATATTCCAACAGTAGGCAGTATACGAGTAGCTGGTACAGAGATTTCAACATTAAAAGAAAAAGAGCTCGCTTTGTTTAGAAGGCATAAAATCGGTTTTATTTTTCAGCAGTTTAATTTGATTCCAGTGTTTAGTGCGGAGGAAAATGTAGGATTGCCTTTACTGTTAGATAATGTCTCGCAAAAGAAGGCGACGGTGACAGCAAATCGCTTATTAGATCTTGTTGGATTGAAGGGAAAAGAAAAGCATTTACCAGCACAGTTATCAGGTGGACAACAGCAAAGGGTTGCGATAGCAAGAGCTTTTGCAAATGAGCCAGCTATTATATTAGCGGATGAACCAACAGGGGCATTAGATTCAGAAAATAGCAAAAATATAATAGCGGTCCTTCGCAATGCCTGTGATGAGTTAGGACAAACAGCTGTCATTGTAACGCATGATCCATTCGTAGCGGCCCATGCGGATAAAGTTGTTTTCTTATTAGATGGTGAAGTGATTTATGAACATGCTGAAAGTAAGGGATGGAAATTTCGAAATATCCCGCAGCAAGTTACTCGCATTCAAGAAATTATGAATCATCACTTTAAAGTAGGAGGTAAAGGTGATGCGCTGGGTAATTAAGTATGCGGTGAAATCAATGAAACAAAATTGGCTAAGAAATATGTTGATTGCCCTTGGAGCAGCGTTAGGTGTTATGTTAGCGACTATGTTATTACTAGGTAATCAATCAGTCGAGCAAAGTGTGAAGGAACAAGTAGTAAGTCGTTATGGAGATTATAATTTACAATTTGGATATATAAAAAATGATATGTATTTAAATAATGAAAGTTTAAAAGGGATAGTTGGCTTAGAAAACGCTGAAAAAATATCAAAAGTACTTATACCGTATCCTTTACCAAATTATAAAGAGCTATCAGGAAAGCCGTCTTATTGGGGTGTTGAGCAAGATTCTCCAGAAATGCGTTCTTATAAGATTGCAGAAGGTCGATATCCGAAAGAAGGTGCTGAAGTAGCACTGACAAAAGGTTATACAGACCGTGAAAGTATACGTGTAGGAGATATGATCAAGCTGCCGTTTCCGCCGCATGGAGAAAAGACTGTTAAAGTTGTTGGGATTTTGAATCCACCGTTAATGGCGGCAATGGGGCATGGTTCTTATTTTCCAATTAGTTGGCTTCAAAAAGAACTAAATCTACAAAATCAATTCAACCTCGTTCAAGTGAAAGCACAGGATGTAAATGTGAAAAGGGCAATTGCTCTTGATGTAAATAAGAAGATAGAAAATATAAAGGTGGACCAACGTACTTATGTCGATAAGGCATTTGAACGACTAAATGTAATGAAACCGTTAATTTTTAGTTTAGGTGGTATTGCCTTATTTGTTGTAGCCCTTTTAATAATGGGAAGTTTCTTCTTATCTGTCAGAAGTCGATTTAAGCAATGGGCACTATTACGTGCACTTGGTAGTAACCCAAATCAAATTATATTAGTCGTTTTATTAGAGGCTTTATGCATCGGAGCGATTGGATCGCTAGCAGGGATTATTCTTGGGGCGGGTACGCAAACAATCGCGGCATCATTCATTAATAAATGGGTGAATATTGAGAGTGCAGGGAAAGAATCATTCTCGATTTCAGGTGAGATTTTACTCATTACATTTTTACTAGGGATTGTTATGTCTGTCATAGGGGCTATTATACCAGCTTTCATGGTTAGGAAGGTTCCACCAGTTCAAGCACTTCGGCCAGGTCTTCCTAGTAATGAGAAAAAAGAAAAAAGATGGAGTGCTTTTAGCCTTAGCATTTTAATTATTGGTACTGTTATTGGACTAGCGGGTAACGTATTAGAACAGTATGTCGGTTTTAATCCAAGTGCGATTGGAGCACTGTTATTTGCAGTTGGTTTGTTATTTGCGATTCCGCTATTTATTCGTATAATAGCGCCAGTTATTGCGAAACCTTTGCAAATGATATTTCGAATTGAAACGACGATTAGTAGTCGAAATGTAATTCGTTATCGTAATAAGGCAGCTGTGTCAGTTGCTATATTAGCATTTGGTTTTATGTTAGCACTTGTTGGAACGATGTATGTAAATTCTATGTATGAAGGTACGAAGAAAGGATTACAAAAGCATTTACCAGCTGATTTAGTAGTGCGTGTACCGATGGATTCGCAAGGAATTGAGGTTTTACCGTTTAGTTGGATGGAGAAGATTAAAAAAGTTGACGGTGTAGATGCAAGTGTAGGGAATGCTACTGATTTCACAGCAAAACTTATAAATTATGACTTTAAAAAGGCAAATCAAGAATGGTATGAACATGCGAGAAAAAATAATTTTAATTATGATTCAATAGAGGTTGTGGGTAATGATATTGTAGCGTATCAGAAAGTAACGAAGGCGAAAGTGATTTCAGGACAAAATTTAAATAAGCCATTACAAGATGGTGAGGGAGTCGTTACGAAAGAAACGGCTAAAAATTTAGGGATTCAGTTGCGTGATACGATTGAAGTACAAGGGAAAGGGAAAGAAAAACAAACGATTAAAGTCGTTTCGATAATTGAGCAAGGATTAAGGTTAAGAGGATCAGATATTTTTGTGAGTGAACAATGGGCACGAGATAAGTTTCATGTACAAGGATATGAAGCGATTCAAATTATGACAAATTCTAATCAATCATTTGAAGTAATTAAGAAACAAGTAAAACAAATTACAAATAATAAAGAGAACGTAGAGGTTATTAATAGTTATGATTTATTGAAAGAACAGGAGCAGTTATTATCGCAAATGATGATGTTAATTCGCTTGTTAGTTGTAATTGTTTTCATTATTTCTGGTATAGGATTAATGAATGCGATTGTTGCTAGTTTACATGAAAGACGTGCTGAAATTAGTATGATTCGTGCAGTAGGAGCTATTCCGAAGCAAATGAGACGGATTGTTTTATTAGAAGGGACTTTACTTGGAGCGATAGCTGGCTGTATTGGCATTTTTGGCGGGATTTTGTTTAGTTATATTGTGTTATCGAGCTTAGAGTTAACGGTTATTATCATCCCGTATAATCAGGTTGTCATATTGGCTCTAGCTAGTGTGATGCTTGGGGCAGGGGCAGCAATGATTGCTTCATTACAATTAAGAAGGTTCAAATTAAGTGATACTTTAAAAGAGTTATCAGCATAAAAGATTACTATATTCCGCTCATACAAAGAACAAAGAAGACGAATAAAATGATAACAATACCAATGCCAAAGTTAAATACAAGAGTACTATCCATATATGTAACCTCCTTGTTTGAAAGTAAAAAGCACTCTGGCTGGAGTGCTTTTTATTATCCGAATCTGTCGCAACGAACACCGCAACGTATAGAAGGGGAATAATACGTTTAAAGAGTTATATTAATTTATGTATTTATTTTATAAATGAGCAGGTCCTGCTCATTTATAGAAAAAAAAGACACTCTTTTGAGTGTCTTTGATGATGACAAAATGTGCCAATTGTTTGAATTTGATAAGACGTTAATTTTCCGGTTAACGGTCTTTCTTAATCAAGAAGTGTAACAACAGCGATTCAAATAAAGTTTAGCATTTTTTAAATGGTTGTGCGTATGCAATTATGCATATTGTAATTAGAGGGAAATTGAGTGTTAAAAATGAATGAGTAAATATATATAGAATATTTGATGAGGAGCGAGAGGAATGGAAATACATAAGTTAACTGAAGAAGAAGCGAATGAGATAAATATGTGGACGTATGAGGAACCGTACAATTTATATAGTTTTTCAGGAGAGGCTGAAGTAATAGAAGAGCTATTAGATGGGACATATTACGGTTGTTGTGATGAGAAGGGAGAATTCATCGGCTATTTTTGTTTTGGAGAAAATGCGCAAGTTCCGGGCGGAAGAGATGCTAATTTATATAGGGGCGAAGATGTAATAGATATCGGACTTGGAATGAAGCCGGATTTAACAGGGAAAGGGATGGGGGAAATATTTTTTCAAGCGGGAATTGCATTTGCTGCTGAGGAATTGAATTCAAAAATGTTTCGACTAAGTGTAGCGACATTTAATAAAAGAGCAATTAGGTTATATAAAAACATTGGATTTCAAGTAGGACCTGTTTTTTTGAGCCATGGAAGAGAGTTTATGCTTATGGAATACGAAAGGCCGTCAGTATGAAACTGACGGCCTAGACACCTTATCCCGCTATTTGCGGGCAGTAAGACCCCCACCTCAAAATTCGGCGGATGCGAGTCAGTTAGGCGGGAGATAACGGCCCATAAAAGCCCGATTGGTTCAACTAATAATCAGTGGGGAATGGACAAAATCCCCACTGATTAAAGTTTCACTTTATTCCGAATGCTCAGCACGGTGCGCTAAACGACTTGAAGCAGCGGCAGCAATTCCGCCAACGATATCATCAAGGAAGGTATGAACCTTTCCAGATGATTTATCATTTAAGTATTCTAAAATACCCGGTTTTAATTTATCGATATATCCAAAGTTCGTGAAACCGATAGAACCGTACACGTTAACGATAGAAAGTGCGATAACTTCATCGATTCCATATAGTCCTTCATCGCGTTTTACGATATCTTGTAACGGTTGACTTAACATTCCCTTTTCAGCAAGGACATCAAGTTCAATG
This sequence comes from Bacillus sp. LBA3-1-1.1, assembly GCF_040676495.1. Taxonomy (NCBI): domain Bacteria; kingdom Bacillati; phylum Bacillota; class Bacilli; order Caryophanales; family Bacillaceae; genus Bacillus; species Bacillus sp. LBA3-1-1.1. The sequence continues at coordinate 47,927 of NZ_JBEGIB010000002.1, read as the reverse complement.
CCTGTAATAAGTGCGTTTTGTACTTCGCGTTTCGATAGTACACGCTCAACGTTATAGCGACATTCTGACATTTCTAAATTTGCATGGTATTTCTTTTGAAGAAAATGAACAAGTTCAGCAATATCGTCAATTGTTACACCGCGTTCTTGTAATAGTTGTAATGCTCTTTCTTGTAGTTGATTTGATTCTTTCATGTTTATCACCTTTTTTTCTTTTTAGTATTTGTATACGTTTCGTTGCTTTATCATGTGCATAGGAATGAAAGGCGAGCACAAGCTCATATATATAAAGAAAAACCATAGGTGGCGACTGCGATGATTCAGCATATTTATGAGCATTATCACATGCATGTTAAAGAATTAATCCCCCTTGGCCCCTATAAAAGCTTTTGGATTCGCAACAAAATTTATGTACTTGTTCCAATTGGAGAAATGGAGGAAGAAGTACTTGTAGAGATGAAAAAGCTCAGTGATTATATGAACCAGCAAGGGGATATAACTGTAGCGACTTTCGTTCCGACTATACACGGCTACTATGTAAGTGAGATAGAAGAACAAAATTACTGCTTATTAAAAGGTATGCGTGCGTTAGAACGACATGCTACATCATTAGGAAGTGAGCTTTCTATATTCCATAAACGAGGTGCATTCTTTCCAGAAGAAATCGAGCAATTAAGCCGCATCGGTGAATGGAAAGCATTATGGGAAAAAAGGCTCGATCAATTAGAAAAGTTTTGGCAATCACAAGTGATGAACCACCCTACAGACATATTCGATCAATTGTTTATTGAATCCTTCCCGTATTACTTAGGAGTTGCAGAAAATGCAATTCAGTATGTTGTCGATACAGAGATGGATGATACGCCGCAAATGACTGATGCAGCAACAATTTGCCAAGAACGATTCACACCTTTATTATGGCATCAAACGAAGCGCCTCAAACTTCCTTTCAATTGGGTGTATGATCACCCAACTCGAGATATGGCAGAATTAATTCGCTATATGATGATAGAAAAAAAGAAAGATTGGGAGCAAACAATCGTCCAATTTGTTACAGATTATGAACGGAATTATTCGCTATCCTCATTTGGTTGGCGCCTATTATTTGCAAGGCTCCTGTTCCCACTCCAATACTTTGAAACGGTTGAACGATATTATCAAACAGGAAACGAAGAACAAAAAGGCATATATAGAGATCGCTTAGAAGCCATTTTACACGATGTGAACCGCTCCGAGCAATTTATGAAGCATTTTTACGGGTCACTTCGTTTACCAATTGATAAGTTAGGTATTAGGAAATTAGATTGGCTGTCTTAAAAGTATAAAAAAGAGACCGATTGAGGTCTCTTTTTTATATCACAATTGTATGTAATACATTATGCCCCTACCTGTTGATCTGCACATATATGTAAAATGAGTTGATGTTTTTCGATTTTCTCATTTACTTTACTCAATAATTCTTGCTGAATTTCTTTAAATAAAAATTGATAGCTTGTATTCCATGTTGGTATAACGGATGAAAGACTTAGTAAATACTCTTTTTTCTTTTCTAGTTCTTGAATTGTTCCAAAAGTGTTCCCCATTTTTGGCATGTGTCGTCCCCCTATGTTTTTTACTTTATATGTGTGAACAATTCTATAGTATTAATTATCTCATTTTTTGAGAAGGATTTCCAATTTTGTTTTATGATGTTAAAGGAGAAGTGTTATTTGAATAAAAAAAGAGACCCAAATGGGTCTCTTTTTAGAAAACGATTCTGAACGAGCCGCTTCCGCTTTTAATTAAAATACTTGCTCTACTTCAATAACGCCTGGTACTTCTTCAAGTAATGCGCGTTCGATACCAGCTTTTAGTGTGATTGTAGAACTTGGGCAGCTTCCGCATGCACCCATAAGGCGTAATTTTACGATACCTTCTTCAATGTCTACTAATTCAACGTCTCCGCCATCGCGAAGTAAGAATGGACGTAATTTATCTAATACTTCTAATACTTGTTCTTGCATATGTGGGTTTTCCATTTTTATCGACTCCTTTCATCAGTTTTATTATAATCAAGATAGAGGGGAAAATCTATTTTTTCTCTTCTTGTTTTATTGTCGAAATATTGTATCATGTGTACAACGTGTTTTTTCAGTATAGGGGTATGGAATAAGTTTGTAAAATGATGTGCTTATGTAATAAGATATCTGAATATACTGTTTGAACAAGAATTGGGGGAGAAGAAATGGTTAATGTGCAAGTGTATGGGACGAAAGTAATTTGTGCGAGCTGCGTTGGAATGCCATCTTCAACAGAAACGTTTGAGTGGTTACAAGCGGCAATTGGTCGTAAATATGAGGGACAAGAAAATAAATTTAATTTCGAGTATATTGATTTTCAAGAAGAACAAGAGGATGAAGATAAAAAAGCATTCGCAGAGCGAGTAGTGGAGGAAGATCTATTTTATCCGGTCGTTCTTGTAAATGGTGAAATCGTTGGAGAAGGAAATCCACGTTTGAAGGATGTTTATGAAGAAATCGAGAAATATTTATAAAGCATGAAGCCTTTGCGAATTTGCAAAGGCTTTTTTATATGGAGGGATAGATGTGGAGAATGGAATAAAACATGCTTTACCAGAAGAAGTAAAACAGTTAATGGAGCAGTACACAGTAGAATTAAAAGAAATTTTTTTGGACGAAAAAATAGTCGGGGTATACATTTACGGATCGATTGCGCTAGGAGCATTTCATATAGAAACGAGCGATGTTGATTTTGTTACGGTAATAAGTGATTCCGTGAATGAAGCTGAAAAAAAGCAAATTATAGAACGGCATAAAAAAATTAGTAAAAGTACGTTAGGTAAAAGAATGGATGGTATGTATATTCCGCTTGCTGACTTAGGGAAATATAATGATGAAATGAATGAGTACGTGTATTGTGCAGATGGTAAGGCGAATATTGGTCATTGGGACATTAATGCGGTCACATGGTGGACATTGAAAAATCAAGGCATTACAGTTATCGGGAAAGAAGCGGAAGATCTTTCGTTTCAAATAAGGTGGGATGATGTAGTCGATACGATGAAATACAACGTAGAACAGTACTGGAGTGAAAAAGCGAAGCAGCCATATTTATTTTTCATAGAAGAATGGGTAGAATCAGCTGTCGTTACGATGGGGCGTATTTTATATACACTGGATTATAAAACGATCGTTTCAAAAGATAGAGGATTACAATACTTATTAGAACGTTCAGCGAAAGAATGGGAGCCTTTATTAAAAGAAGTAGAGCGAATGCGGCATAATCCAGAAGAAAAGCGAAAGCTCTCTCGTTGGAGACGGGCTGATATGACGAAGCGGTATTTACTGTGCTTGATTGAGGAGTGCAGGGGGAAGTGGTAGGTGAATAGTAAAGCATCCTTTAGATAAAGGGTGCTTTACTATTTTTATATAACGAAAAACGCTTTACAAAGAATGAGAAGTCGAAAGATAATATTAAAAAACATATATGCGGGGGAAGAGAATGAGTAAATATAACTTTCATATAAGTAAAGAACAATTATGGAAAGGTTGCATCTTAAAGTCGATTGCAGATGCAATTTTTGTAGCACATGCTCCTGATTTCTCACATGAAAGTTCATGGGATGGATTTAACTATAGTATGCAAGATAGTCAAGGCGGAAGAGGGACAATTACTTTTCATTCGAAGTACACGATCGTATGTCTTCAAGATGTGAATAGTGAGAGAATTGATGAGTGGATTGATGCAGCAAATTATTTTGAAGGGGCACCTTCGGAAGTGATAGGAATTGCGAAAGAGGAAGCACTCCAATACGTATTAGAAGAAGTCGAGGGCGAAACAGTTCCTTTCATTACGACAGCATTTTGGATTGAGGATAGCGGTGCATATTCAATTGATTCATTTGAAGAGATGGAAGAGCACGGTGGATTCTTATTAGAAATCCCATTACTTGATACGGAATCTGCAATAGAAAGATTGGAAGAAGAGTATGAACTGACAGAGGAGCAAATGGAAATTTTACAATTCGTGTATGAGAGAAAAATCAAAAATCCAAACGAGAAAATTATGTTGTCTAAAGAAGAGGTAGCGATGATTGGAACGAATGATGGCGAAGGGTTGGAAGTGAGTAAGGAGTCGTTTGAAGAAATGAATATTACTTGGGAGTTGTAGGAGAGGATAAAATGTTTCCAATTGGTGAGCAGCCGAGGATTATAAAGGACTTGGAAAATGTTACTGCTAGTTTAGATGAATTAGCGATTGAGGGGAAAACAAAAAATATAGAACGATTAGCATCTTTACAAGTTAAGAAGTTATGGATTTTCGCAGTAAATCAAAAGCAATTTGAGCATATTCTTACGTACGCTCGTCCAAATATATTGTACGTTTACGAAATGAGGGTCGAGGATTTAAGTAGCCTTCAAAAATTATCTGATTTACAACAGTTGTATATGTGCTGGAATACAAAAGTGAAGACGTTATGGGATATTGCGTATAATAAAAAACTCAAATCCTTACTAATTGATGATTTTTCTAAGCTAGAAGATTTAACTGCTTTAAGTAAGTGTCCGCAACTCAATACCTTTTACATGGGTGGTGGGATAAATACAACGATGAAAGTACAAACTTTACAACCACTCGCTGCACTACAACATTTGAAAAAGCTTACCCTTATGAACTTAAAGGTTAAAGATGATTCGTTAGAACCTTTAATACAATTAAAAAATTTGCGAGAGTTAAGTTTATCTAATCAATTTAAAGTGGAAGAGTATGCAAAATTATCTGTAGCATTGCCATATACGGAATGTAAGTTTTTTAAACCTTACGTATATATGAATGATGCAATAGAAGGGAAAAATATAATGGTGATCGGGAGAAGAAGACCATTCCTTAATTCGAAAACGGATACGATAAAGATGCAAAAGTATGAAGAACAATTTAAAAAGTTACAAGAGGAATATAAAGCACTAGTAGAAAGCACAATGTGAAGTTACATTGCGTTTTCTACTAGTTTTTTCATATACATATCAAGTTCATGAAAGAATACTAGCTCTTTCTCCTCGGTATTAAGATGCACAGCACAATGCAAGTATTGCTGTAAGTAAAGATTAGCTTGTTCGTACTGTTTTAAGTTGTAGAAAGAAAAACAAGTAAGAAGCAGAAACGCTTTTTCTTGTAATATTGGAACGACAGCTAGTACCGGAGTAATGGAATGTATATTTGTTTCTGCTAAATTTTCATAAGACGCCCACACTTGAAACCAGTCGAAAATAGTAGAAAGGTAATTCGGAATGTCGATAGTTTCATGTGAAACATTATGTAATAACTGGTTCTGTTTCATATGTATAGGCTCTATCCTTGTTCGTAGAATGCAATCGAATATTGAGATGTTTTCTTTTACTTGTAATTGGTCCGTAATAAGTTGCGGGAGACCAATTGGATGAACACCTATATTTATATAGAAATCATCTCAAAACTGGCTTTTTTGTATATGAATGATCTTATAAAATCCATTATCAGCTTTGCAAAATGTATGTCTTTTTTTCTTAAACCGAAGTGATTTTAAAGCAGCATGTAAATTTGTAATGAAATCTTGCGCTCCTTTAGAGAGAGGTTTACTCTTCATCATAATCGTAAGTAGTTAAGTTTTGTAAGAAACTTTCAAAGTTAGGTGCTAATTCGATAATTTCCTCAAGCTCATTATCGATAAATATAACTGGAGGATTTTCAGCTACGTTTCGATAGTCTAATGCAATCCATGTATGGCCGTCCCCAGATAAAAGTACGAGATTCTCAGGCATTTCCCATTCCTGAATTAAATAACGGCTCTCTAAAATGCTAGATTCATTTTCATCAAAACAAATACCATATAAGCCAGAAACATTAACATGATCATCCGCCCAAGAATTTGGCTCTGAAGTAGGGTGAGCATCAAGGCGCAGCGTTCCTCCGTTTTGTTCTTTTAGAAGATTTATGTACGATTCCGGAAGCTTTACGTTTAGTACTTCTTCAGCTTTTTTTATTAGTTCGTCGTTAATCGGTGCTAATTTTAAATAGTCATCTTCTGTCCAAAGTGTAGTCTTCATATTTGGTCACCTCAAATAATAGTTTTAAGAATCTTATTTCATATAGTATAGTTAGTTTAAATGACGAGCAATAGAAAGGGTAAAGGATATGGATGTATTTGAATATCTTGATCATGTAAATTCTAAAGAAGACTTGTTGAAGTTTCTTGTATATCTTCAAAAGGATTTTAAAGTGAATCAAGATGAGTGGGAGAATGTAGAGGTAGAGACTTATTTAGAGGCATTACATGGTTGGTTAGGTGCTTATGAAGGTGTTTATATAAATCAAGGGGAGAAGCTTCCAGAAAATATTCCATGGAAGTTTATTGCCCAGATGTTACTGGCGGCAGCTCATTATGAATAAAATTAAATTTTAAAAAGATAGAATGGAGAAAATCTTATGATTAACCACAATAAAATTAAACAACTTTTAGCATATGTAGATCGTGCTGAGGATAATGAAATTGAGTTAGAGTATGAATTTGAACCAATGACAATAGAACTATTTAATAGTGAAGAAATAGAAGAAGGACAACTTGGTTATAGCGTTGATGATGAAGGTCAAAGTTTAATCGGGAATGAAGAAGGAGATTGGAAAGAAGGATGGATTGTAATTGGAATAGATTCATATCTCGGGGACCCAATCTTTGTAGATAGTAATGATGAGAATTATCCGGTTTATACAGCTATGCATGGTGAGGGAGATTGGGAGCCAGAATGTATAGCTAAGCGTATAGAAGATGTTATTGAGAAAGTGAAGGAGAATTTGGGATAAATAAACATAGTATTCCGACGTGTAGTATTTTATATATTCACTAAAGGTGATGTTAATAAATCACCTTTAGTGAATATATAAAATAATTAACTTAGTGTATTAAAGGTATGATATATGATCATTTTAATATATTTAAAAGTAAAATGAAATAAGAATCAGGTAATTGTCGGAATATATTCGATTTCCGTTCAATTTTATGAAATATAGCTACTTTTTGTTAGATTCCTTTGTTTTATTTCTTTACAATAAAAATTATATAGAAATAAGAGAAGGATGATGTACGTGAAGGACACTGTTTTACAAGAAACAATTTCTCCGCAAGAATTACATAAAGTTGTTCAAAAGAATACAGCTTATTATGACTTTAAATGGGGCAAAGTAGAACATCCAGCGCAAGGGAATACATGGAATTGGGTAGCCTTTTTCTTCCCGTCTTTTTGGTTAGCTTATCGTAAAATGTATAAGTTATTTATTATACTTACATTATTATCAGTACCTAGTGTACTTGTAGCCCCTTTTATAGACATTCCAGATGGGATTTTTTTATCAATTAGTTTAGCTTTTCAATTAGTAATGATGATATTTACTGGATGGCAAGGAAATCGTTTATATTATAAGCACGCTGTTCGTATTTTACATAAAGCAGAAGATACGCTTGATCATGAGAAGGCGTATTACTTACAATCAAAGGGTGGCGCTAGTTTTGCTGGTATGATTGGTTTACAAGTTATAGTAGGGATAGTATTTGGTGTAGCCACGTTTGGACTCTCCTTGTTACCAACTGAGCCGAATATAAAAAATGTTGTTCGTTCAAGTGATGAAGGATTTACTTTAGAGGTTATGAATGATAATCCAACTTGGAAGTTTGTAAAGAAAGAAAAGGATTATGACGTAGTAGAGTTTACTGGTTATGATTATGAAGAGAAGAAAAATATAAAAATTAAATTTGCTGTTTATTTCAGTGAAGACTATTTTGAATGGCAAGAGGTATATGAAAATAATAAGAAGTTAAGTGAAGAAGAATTAGAAGAGTATCAATTTTACATTGAAGAAAATAGTTGGAGTTTCTAGTGAAAACTCGTTCATTTTGAAAAGAAGAATCTTGTGAGGGTTCTTCTTTTTATATATTAAAAAAGCAAATAATATTAGGAGGAAAAGGGAGTATGATGGATGTACATTTTTATGATTGGGCTAAGAAACGTCCCAAAAAACATTATAATCGATTGCATGAAATGAGAATTTTTGAATTGATTTTTTCAAAGGAATTAAGTAGGTTCAATCTTGGATTAGAAACTGTAGAAAATATTGATATATATTGCCTAGCAAACCCTAATAAAGATGTTTCTTATGAACTACATGAGGCCCTGGGGAAGATTCGTATATCCGTGCCTTATGATTATATGCAATTTTTAAATCTGGAATCAGTTGAGGAGAAATATAAGCATTTTGTCGAGTTGGTTCACCTCTATGTTGTACCAGCTATTGAAAAATATTCAAAAATATCATTAGAAATGATTAAAGAGTATGTGAATGAAGCGCTTCAGGAAATAGAGAAAGAGAATTACGAGATTGTATTTTTAGTGGATAAAACACCGAAGAAGAGCCCAAGCCGAAAGAAAACGGCTATATTAAAAGGAATTCATCGTTCGGAAGGATTTCAGCTAATGTGTGAAGTGTATAACGATAAAGGGCTAAGAGTGGTAAATAAATTACTCGTAGAAGAAGTAGGGAATGAAGTAGTCTACTCCAGATTTTTAGGCAAACTAAAATGGGAAAATGAGCACTTAATAGTAGTGAAATCTAAGACAAGTAGTTGGATGGAAGAAGTACATGTCGAATAAGTTAATTAACGAAAAATGTGAATACAAAACGGCATACTAATTGAAATTTTGTAAAATACAATAAAAAATGAGAATTTGAGGTAGGCTTGTCAATAATGCGAGACTATGGCAGTATAAAGAAATGCTATACAAATTTTATTTATCGAGATGTAAACGTCAATTTTGATTTTTACGTATAAATAATGAACGGAGGAAATGAATTTATGGCTACTTTACCAAATTGTCCAAAATGTAATTCAGAATACACGTATGAGGATGGCGTTCTTTTCGTATGCCCAGAATGTGCACATGAGTGGGGCAAAGAAGCAGAAGCTGAAAGTAATGAAGGTGCAAAAGTTGTAAAAGATGCGAACGGAAACGTTCTTCAAGACGGCGATGCTGTTACTGTAATTAAAGATTTAAAAGTAAAAGGAACTTCTTCAGTTGTTAAGATTGGTACGAAAGTAAAGAGTATTCGTCTAGTTGAAGGAGATCACGATATTGATTGCAAAATCGACGGTTTCGGAGCTATGAAGTTAAAATCACAATTCGTTAAGAAGGCGTAAGATTAGCAAAGAAAAAAGACGCTCTGTAAGTAACTTGCAGAGCGTCTTTTTTATGATTGTACGTCAACTTCTTTCAACTGACACCGCTTATTAAAGAACGTTTTATACCCAAGTTGTAAGAAGATAATAACAGAGAAAGCTGTACTTCCAGAAATACCAAGTATAATTGCGATTTGATATTGGATAGCTGTAAATGGTGATACACCGGATAAAATTTGTCCTGTCATCATGCCTGGAAGACTTATAATTCCCATTCCGACCATAGAATTGATTGTTGGTAAAATAGCAGAATCGAAAGCGTCCCGTATGAGCGGGGCAGCTGCTTGTTTTGAAGTTGCTCCAAGCATAAGTGCACCTTCAATATGGTCTCTTTGTGATTTCATGCTGCTTAAAAAGGTATTTGCCCCGAGGCAAATGCCTGTCATAGCGTTACCGATTAGCATACCGGCAATAGGAACGATATACTGCGGAGCATACCAAGGATCGTGTCCGATAATGACAAAGATAAATAGTAGAAGAGGGCCAATTGATCCAGCAATCATGGAGAGGGCGGCTACTCGTTTTAATTCTTTTGACATTGGAATATTAACTCGTTTATAAATATTGAAAATCGCAAATGTAGTAATAGAAGTAATGAGAGCTATTGTATAAAACGGATTACTATTTTCAAATATGTATGTAAGGACATATGCGACTAGTACGAGCTGAATTGTCATACGTAATGTAGCAATTGTAATTTGTTTCTCACGCGGTATTCCTTTTAATTTCACAAGCCCGATTAAAATAAGGATGAAAATATATGCAGCTGCAAGTTGCCAAATTTGTAGTTCAATAACGCCCTTCAATTAAGAGCACTTCCTTTCTAGTTGCACCGTTTGTTTTACTAATTTCAATAATATCGTCTGCGATTTCTTCTGGAAGTTGTTGCGAGTGCGTGATGAAGATAACTGTTTTTTTCTTTTCTCTTGCCAGTAGAGTGAATTGTTTCATAACGCGTCGTTCTGTATCACTATCTAGTGCCGAAGTTGGTTCATCTAATAAATAGACGGGTGGATCCATTAGTACAATACGAGCAAAAGCAAGTCTTTGTTTTTCACCGCCTGATAAAGAAGAGGCGCTATCTTCTAATTTTTTATCTAGGCTAACAGTCGTTAATGCGTCCCGCAGGGCATCGTCATTTGGAAGTGGCTTTTCAGAAAGGCGCAGTCCCATTAATAAATTATCTTTAATTGTTCCATCAAAAATAGGCGGAGTTTGTCCGAGCATGACAACTTCACGTCGTAATTGAATGGGAGGATAATCTAAAATAGATTTTCCATTATATTCAATTGTGCCAGATGTTGGTGATTGTAAATCATTTAACATACGAAGTAATGTGCTTTTTCCACTACCACTTTCACCGATAATACAAGTTATTTTTTCTTGTTGAATCTGTAAATAAGGAATGTGTAGAATATTTTTATATTTGATGTCTTTTAATATAAACATAAATTGCTCCTTTCTGATTCTAGTTATATCGTATCAAAAAGAGAGAAAAATAGAAAAATAAAGTCTATTCAGAGGGAACATCTTTTTTCTTTGTTTGTAGGATTAGATCGTCTTGAGACGGAAGTTAGCTTCATTAATAAGTTTAGCAAGCGATCTAAGTCTTGACTGAGAGAAATGACTTTATCGTGAGTAAATCCATACTTTTCAACGAGGTGGATTAATTCCCTCTTTTTCACTTCTATTCGATTATTTAGTTTTGTTAAGTTCATAAGTGAAATGAAATGCCTCCTATTATGTGTAGTACTTATAGCATAAAAAATAGGACCGAACGTATTCGGTCCTAAATAAAATAACTATTACATATAGTATACACTTTTTATTTGTATTTTTTAATATTGAAATAAATAAATTTTATGAATCTATATTGAGAAATTTATTTTTTAAAAAATGAATAGAAAAAGGCTGTCTACATAGTAGACAGCCTTTAAAGTATTAACCGTTATGATATTTGTACATCCAAAGAAGACCGGATTTTAATAATCTCGGTACACGTCCCATTAATGGTTGGTTTGCTAGTAAACCAAATCCGTGTTTTTTGCCGAGAGAACCGAGAACACCTTTTAATTTTATAACAGGCAGTTCATCAGGAAGTGGTTCATTATTCCAACGTTTTAATAATATTTGGACAATTTGTTCTCCTTGACCTTCAGCAAGTTGAGCAGATGGTGCATGTGGAAGTGCTGCACAATCCCCGACAACATAAACATGCTCATTATTCGGAATATTGTGATATTTCGTTAAAACAACCCGTCCGCTACCATCTTGTTCAACTGGAAGGTTTCGAACAACTTCATTTGCTTGAATACCAGCTGTCCATACGATTGCATCACACTCAAGTGGTTCATCATGGTTGTATACAATGTTTGGTTCCACTTTTGTAATGTTAGAGTTTCGTATAATGGTAACTTTATGTTTTACAAACCATTCTTCTACGTATCTACTTAATTTTTCTGGATACGGGAATAAAATTCTATCTTTTCGATCAAATAAATAGATTTTTAAATCTGAACGGCTTTCGCGAAGTTCACTTGCCACTTCAACGCCGCTTAAACCAGCCCCAACGACAGCTACTGTTGCATTTGGTTCTAAGCTATTTAATTGTTCATATGTCTTACGTGTTTGTTCAATTGACTGTAGGCTATGTGTATATTCCTTCGCCCCAGGAACGTTATGATATTTATCTTCACAGCCAAGCCCAATAATTAAATCATCATATTGAATCGTTTCACCGCCATCGAGATGAACGGCTTTCGTTTCGAGGTCAATATTTGTTACTGTGCCGTATTGAATATTGAGACGTGGGTGCTCAGGAAACGGTATGCGAATATGCGTTTCTGAAATTGTACCCGCAACTAATGCATAATATTCAGTTTTGAAGCAATGATATGGTACTTTGTCGATTAATGTCACTTGTACATCATCTGGAAGTTGGTTGTTTGGAAGTAGCCGCTGCAGAATTCTCATTCCACCGTAGCCGCCACCTAGTAGTACGAGGTGTTTCATGATGGATTACCCCTTTTCTGTTGAAATATCCCCTAATCATACAATTTTATATTAATAAAATATTTTGACTTTACTCAATCAAATTATATCGAATTTGTGAACAAATAACAATGCATGAATGAATACTCTGTTGTACAATAAGAAGAAAAGTAAAGTAAACTGTTTTCATTTGCTAGTTACTATTTCATTATGAATAGCATGTTATATAGAAACAGTCATCTACTTTGAAGTGAAGTAATGAAGTAACTAAATAGTTTAGAATATGTAACGAAAACAACAAGAAACAGCTTAGTTTTCTTCTTATAGATGAAGTCAGAAGGTAATTTGTTTTGTAGTACAGGGGGGAGAATTTTGATTAAACCATTAATTGAATTTTGTGTAGGTAACCTTGCGAGTGGTTCACAAGCAGCTTTAGAGAAATTAGAAAAAGATCCGAATTTAGATGTAATGGAGTATGGTTGTTTAGGATATTGTGGTATTTGTTTTGAAGGACCATTTGCCCTTGTGAATGGTGAAGTAGTACAAGGGTCGACAGTAGAAGAACTTGTTAATAATGTATATGAGTATTTGGATGAAAATCCAATGTTTTAAGGTGTTGCGAATTGGCAACACCTTTTTCATTAGATAAAACGCTATTTCACAGGGTAGGATAATACGGAATATAAATAAAAAAAGGCCCTTTTAGAAGGGCTTTTTTCTTACACGATTTGTGTAAGAATGACTAATCGCCAAAACGTTGTCAAATATGAGAAACGGGGGACATTCATATTGTGTTCTAAAAGCATGCATTTTATACTTGAAATAATAAATTATTTTTGGAGTGAATAAAAATGAGCCAATTTTCTTTTACAAAAATGCATGGTCTTGGCAATAGTTATATATATGTAAATATGTTTGAGGAACAAATTAGGGAAGAAGATTTAGCTCTTGTAGCAGAAAAGGTTTCAAATATTAATACTGGTATTGGTGCAGATGGAATGATTTTAATTTGTCCTTCTGACGTGGCACCAGTAAAAATGCGTATGTTTAATAACGATGGTTCAGAAGGGAAGAGCTGTGGAAATGGTTTACGCTGCGTAGCGAAATATGCGTATGAGCATAAACTAGTAGAAGATACAGTTTTCACAATTGAAACGTTAGCTGGTATCGTTACGGCAGAAGTAACGGTAGAAGATGACAAAGTAACATTAGCGAAAATCGACATGGGAGCACCTCGTTTAACACGCGAAGAGATACCGATGCTTGGTGAAGGAGACACACCATTTATTCGTGAAAACTTCTTATACAATAATCACCGTTATGCATTTACAGCTGTTTCAATGGGGAATCCACATGCGGTTATCTTTGTTGATGATGTAGAAAAAGCGCCTCTTACAACGTTAGGACCAGTTCTTGAGACGCATGAAATGTTCCCGGAACGAGTGAATGTTGAGTTCATCGAGATTTTGAATGATGAAGAAATGAATTTCCGCGTTTGGGAACGTGGATCTGGTGTAACGCAAGCTTGCGGGACAGGAGCATGCGCAGCTGTAGTTGCGGCAATTCTCAATGGGAAAATGGAACGTGGTAAAGAAATTACAGTTCACTTAGCAGGTGGCGATTTAATGATTGCATGGACAGAAGAAGGAAATGTGTTAATGAAAGGACCTGCGGAAGTAATTTGCCACGGAGTGTATGAGTACAAGATTGAAGCGTAAAGATGTATAATAGAACGAGAACAGAAAGGATGGTGTATTTCATGATTGAAGTAACAGAGCAAGCAGCTTTTCAAATTAAAGATATGTTAAAAGATGCTGAAGATGGAGAGAAGTACGTGCGCCTTGCTGTACATGGCGGCGGATGTAGTGGTCTTTCTTACGGCTTAGGATTTGAAGTAGAACCAAAAGAAGACGACACAGTTCTTGAATTTTTCGGTGTTGAATTTGTTATTGATAAAGAAAGTGCTCCGATTGTTAAGGGAGTGAAAGTTGATTATAAGCAATCGATGCTTGGCGGCGGATTCACAATCGATAATCCAAACGCAATTGCATCATGTGGATGCGGATCATCTTTCCGTACAGCGTCGAATGCTGGTAAGCCAGAAGAGTGCTAAATTTTTGGCCGAAATAGAAAAAGACCTTTTTAGCGATGGAATAAAATCGTTAAGGAGGTCTTTTATTTTACTTTAATCGTTCTCTTTCTTACAAGTATAATTGAAGGATAGAAAGAGGAGGGGATATATGTTGGAAGATATTTTTGAATTTGTAGTGAGGTACGTGATAGGTCCTATTTTTAGATTTATAAGATACATTGTGATAGATATTATAATAGAATGCATAATAGAAGGTGTAATAAACGGTATAAGGAAATTACGTGATAAAATCTGTGGTAAGTGGCGAAACAGGCGTGAAAGACGTTATTGGCGGTAATAGATGCATAGAAAAATTGGTGGTAAAGAGATAGAGAATAAAAAGCCTTAAGAGAGATGAATTATAAAATTCATTTCCCTTAAGGTTTTTTATTTTGACATTTTGTATACAAACGTATACGATTGTAAATATAAAAAATGTGTATACAAATGTATACGAAAGGGGGATTTAAAATGAGGAAAGATAAGTTCATGAAAGAAGGACACCACGGTGGTGAGCGTCATAAAGGGAGAGATGGATCACATCATCGCGGGCCGAAAACATTTCGCCGCGGGAGAGCGATTGCCTTTTTAGAAATGATGAATTTAAAGCGTGCTACGATTAAACAACAGTTAAGTGAGCCAGAATTCCAGTCCATTCAGCAAATTTTAATCGGGGAATTAAAGGCAATTGATCTGGTTATTAATGAATTTACACAACTATTTGAAATACATGAGAGTGAAACAGAAGACGCGCCTATGTTAGATGAGAAGGCAAATCTAGAGCAAAGGACTGCATCTGATGAAACAAATTAATCGTTATATCGATTCAGTATTTTGTGGTCAAGATGCTCTTTTGGATGAAGTGATTGCTTCCATAAAAGAAAACGAAATGCCTCCGATATCGGTATCGCCTTCTTCGGGCAAACTTTTAACGATGATAGTTTCTATTTCTGGAGCGAAAGATATTTTAGAAATAGGTGCATTAGGTGGTTATAGCGGAATTTGTCTTGCGAAAGGTTTTGGGGAAGAGGGTACGTTAACTTCTCTTGAACTAGAAGAGAAATATGCAGAGGTAGCACATAGCAATCTACATAAAGCCGGATTTGGAAAACAAGTGTCATATATGACTGGTGCTGCTTTACAAAGTCTTGAAATATTAGCTAGTGATAATAAGCGATTTGATTTTTTCTTTATCGACGCTGATAAAGAGAATTATGAAAATTACTTAACATACTGCATTGAGCTTGCTAAGCCAGGAGCTGTAATTGTTACAGATAATGTTCTAGCTGGTGGTAGTGTAGCTGATGAAAGTGTGAAATCAAAACGTTATACAGAAGTTATGAAGAAGTTTAATGAAATAGTAGCAACTCATCCGAATTTAGAATCTGTACTCATTCCAATTGGTGACGGGATGACGATTTCTAAGGTGAAGAAATAATTGTTATCTTACAAAAGTGTAATGTTCATGTCATGTTTTTGAATTTCTTCTTTAAGCCCCAGGCTTTAAGATAACGATATAAGAAAAACACATGAGGTGAAGGAAATGAAAAGATACATTGCACTTTTTAGTATTTTAGTTGTATTCGCAAGTCTTTTAGCTGGTTGTGATATTAACCGTATGGGGAAAGATCAGTATTATGTTCAAATTACAGCTGATGGAATTGAAAAAAACGGGAAGTCTGATAACGGAGAGCCATACAAATATTTTGAGTATAAATTAAAAGGCTTCGATAAAGACGGAACAGAAAAAGAATTAGAATTCACAGCTGAAAAAAACTTACGTAAAGATGCATTCTTACGCGTATACCATTCAGATAAAAAAGGTGTATCAGCTTGGGAAGAAGTGAAGAAGGACGAGCTTCCTGCGAAAGTGAAAGAAAAATTAGGTGTGAAATAAGACAGAAAAAAGGAATTGGCGAACAGGGTCAATTCCTTTTTGTATTTTCAAACTCCTCTTCTGAAATGACTTTAAATCCGTGTCTTTTAAATAAAGCAGTTGTCACTCCGAAACCAGTTTGCTTATTACCGTTAAATTCTCCTGTGTAAATAGTAGAACTACCACAAGATGGACTGCGTTCTTTTAAAATAATATATTCTGGATTTAAATCTTTTATTTGTTCTAATGCCTTGTAAGCGCCAAGCACGAAAGCTTCCGTGACATCTTGTCCCTCTTTCGTCATCACTTTTGCTTTTCCATCTAAAACATCATCGCCATTACCGCCGATAATTTCAGCAGAAGGGCGTGGTGTTGGTAAACCGCCTAATACTTCGGGACAAACAAGGATGGTATCTTCCCTCTGTAATAACTCTTCTATTTTTGAAACGAGATTATCGTTACCGTCATAACGACAAGCGATACCACCTAAACAAGCGCTAATTACAATCATATTTTCATCTCCAATAAAAAATATTAAATATCACGCCAATTTCTCTTCCTATTTCTTACCTATAAGTGAGGTGCTAAAAATGGGAAGCAGCTGTGAGAAGAAGTAAGGGGATACCGTTATTTGATCCGTTTAAAAAGGAGCCATGCGTATAATACATGACTCCGAGTAGCTAATCAAACTTTCTTACAACTGGAACACGAATCGCTACAAATAGTACGAAGACGATAACGGCGATTGCACCACTTTTCATAACGGTTACGATTGGAATTCCTATTGCAAGCGCGATTGATGTGAATGCATAAGAAAGCGGGATAAAGCCCATTGATGATAGCATAAGTAAACTCATTACGCGTCCCATCATTTCTTCTTTTACTGTCGATTGAATCATTGCCATAAGTGGAACGATAGCCATCGCAATTGTAATACCGTAAAACATGCCGGCTAATAATGCTTGCCAAAGTACGGTACTAAAGTTGATGGATAGGAAGAATACACCAGACAGTAGCATCATGATAATGCAAAATAGACCGCGTCTACGATTAATATTTTTTAAACCGACGATGACAGCGCCTATTGCCATTCCGCCGCCTACAGATGCTTCTAAGTAACTGAACTGGAGTGAGTCACCGTGCAAAACATTTTTAACGAAAAGCGGGAAGCCGACTTGCATCGGACCGATTAAAAATAAGTTTAAAAAGGCGCTACAAATAAGAAAAGTTGAAAGGAATGGTGATTCCTTTACATATAAGATGCCTTCTTTAATAGAAGTGAACATGCCTTTGTCTGTTTCATTTTTTTCGGGTACTGTAAATTGTATTTTTTGAACGAGTATCGCAGCGATAAGGAGTAGCAGAATTGTAATCGAAAAAATTGTTTCATAGTTCGTAAATTTAATGAGAATACCGCCAAGTACAGGTCCTAAAATGACAGATGCTTGGTTTGTCATTTGAGTAAGTGAATTTGCTTGTGTTAAGCGGCTTTTTTCTACAAGTTCAGGCAGAATAGAGCCGTCTGCTGACCAGAAGAAAGCGTCAGCAAGTCCGAAGAACAAAGCGAACAAAGCAAATGTATATAGTGTTACATCACCGACGATGAACCAAGTGAGAATTGTTGCAACAAGAATAGCGCGAATAATATTTGAGTAAAACATAATGTTTTTTTTGGGGAATTTATCAGCTAATGCTCCGCCAATAATCATAAAAATGAGCCTTGGAACACTAAGAGCCACGAAAACAATACCGAGTGAAGCCTCAAGGTTTAATGTTTTTGCTATGTACCACGTTTGTGAAAAAGTAAAAAAGGCTAAAGCAAAGCTTGAAAAGAGAGTAGCTGCCCAAAGAAAAAGGAAGTTTGTATTTTTTAATAACGGTTTTGCATTTTCTTTTAAAGCAGATTTATTTTGTTGTAGTTCCTCCATATTGCTTCCTTTCTATGTACCAAATTTAGACTAAAAAACCTATTAACAATCGTTTTATACAGTTTCTAATATTTCTATACTGCACTTTCTCATTGTAGACAATAATGTTGGATTTGCACAGTGGCTATTTAACGACAAAAAAAGATGCCGAAGGGCATCTTTTTTTAAGCTAAAGCAATATAAATATCCAATTGTACGTTATTTGGATCCGTTGCTTTTTCATCATACAGTTCGAAATCTGTTGTAAAAGCGCGTTTGTTTTCTTTCGACCATTGCCAAATATATTCCCAAGCCTCGCACACGACTTCAGACACAGGGCCTTTTCTCGTTGTAAATACCGCATACGTAGCGGCAGGTATTGTTAAAGTTGTCATATTTTCAGGAGTGTCTTCTAATGAAGAAACAGGCATGCCAATAGTAAATTGATATGTACCGGTTTCATCCGATTCGTAGTTTGAATAGAAGGCGAATGTTTCTTTTGTTTGTTGATTTGGAATTTGATGCATGATTTGTTCTTGGAAGTAGCGATTCCAAAGCTTTGGAATTTCTCCTTCAGTAGATGCCTCTTTTTCGTTTGTCGTCGTAATAGAGACACCGATTGCTTGGAAAGCTTCTTTTGTTACGATAATCGGTTCTTTCATTAATATAACCTCCCTTTATTGGATGAAACATACGTTCTGTTTTTATTGTAACATATTTTGGAAGAGAGCAGTGTTTTTTATTAAGTTGAAATGTATTTTATTTAGGAAAAGGAGGAATTTCGATTAGGAATCTCTAAATGAAAAGAACTCCTTTCATGTAAAAGGAGTTCTTTTCATTTCTATATTAAAACATACTTGAGCTATGCATTGGTTGGAGTTTTGCGTTTGGATCGAAGTAAGCTTTTGCATTATTTACTGCTGTCGGTGCTTCACCAAAGCCGCAAGCAATGAGTTTTACTTTTCCTTCATATGTACAAATGTCACCGGCAGCATAAATGCCAGGAATATTTGTTTCCATTTTTGAATTCACGAGGATGCTGTTCTTTTGAATGTCTAAGCCCCAGTTTTTAATTGGACCAAGAGAAGAAACGAAGCCGTAGTTTACGATTACGTCATCAACATCGATGATAAGTTTTTCTTCCGTTTTTACGTGCTGAAGAACGACTTGTTCAATCTTGTCATCACCAATGAGTTCTACTGGAACGTACGGTGTGCTTACTTCTGCACGAGAATTCATTAAGCTTTCTACGCTATGTTCATGCGCACGGAATTTATCACGTCGATGAACGATTGTAACTTTGTCAGCGATCGGCTCTAACATCATTGTCCAATCAACCGCTGAGTCGCCGCCGCCAAATACTACGACGCGCTTACCAGCAAATTTATTCATATCATCAATGAAATAATGTAAGTTTTTCTTTTCATATTTTGCTGTACCTTCTAATTCTAAGCGGCGTGGTTGGAAAGCACCATTGCCAGCGGTAATAATAACTGATTTAGAATAGTGAGTTTGCTTATTCGTAACAAGTTTAAATATACCGTCAGCTTGTTTCTCAAGCGTATCAACAGCTTCTTCTAAACAAACGGTTGGATCAAACTTCTTCATTTGCTCTTTTAAGTTATCAACTAATTCTTGTGCGCGCACTTTTGGAAATCCAGCTACATCATAAATGTATTTTTCAGGGTAGAGTGCGGATAATTGTCCTCCAAGTTGAGGTAAGCTTTCAATGATTTTTACACTTGCTTGTCTCATACCGCCATAAAATGCTGTGAACAGTCCTGTTGGACCACCACCAATAATTGTTATGTCGTAAACTTTTTGATTTTCTGCCACTTTCATTCCCCCTATAGATGGAATTTTGATATTGATTTCATATATTGTTCATATGTACACGAAAATCCTGCAAATGATGACACTTTCAAATAAATGATAGCATATTTGAGTTCATAATACTTCTGAAAACGACTGAATTGTGTGTAAGTTTTCGCATGGATGTTTTTTTAATTGTATAAAATATAAGGAAAGGAAAATACATGAAAAAAAGGCTGAAAAACCCTTGAAAACGCTATGTTATTTTAAAATATTGATAATTCGCTAGGTGCTTGAATTCTGGAATAAAACCGACTAATATAGGGAAGTATTATGTTAAATTTCTATGACAAATTTCGTACGATTTTTTGACTGCGTTTTGTTACGATATAGAATGTGATAAATTCCACATTCTTGACAAATAGAGTTTTTAGTACTTGGTACTATTTTTTATTACTATTATATAAAGAAAAGGGTTGTGATTTGGTGAAGACTCCAAAAATCGTAGTTTTAGGTGCAGGTTATGGCGGGATGATTACGACTGTTCGTCTGCAAAAAGCATTATCTGTAAATGAAGCTGAAATTACGTTAGTAAACAACAACAGCTATCACTACCAAGCGACTTGGTTACACGAGAGCGCAGCTGGTACATTACAAGATGAAAAAATCTGTCTAGATATTCAAGACGTTATCGATACAAATAAAGTGAACTTTGTACAAGATACAGTAGTAGAAATTAAAGCTGCTGAAAAACGCATTATCTTAAAAGACAGCGAATTAGAGTATGATTACTTAGTAATCGGTCTTGGTTTCGAATCAGAAACATTCGGAATTACAGGATTAAAAGAGCATGCATTCTCAATCGCTAACATTAATGCAACTCGTCAAATTCGTGAGCATATGGAAGCTAGTTTCGCTAAATATGCAACTGAACAACGCGATGAGTTAGTTACAATCGTTGTTGGTGGTGCTGGATTTACTGGTATCGAGTACGTAGGTGAACTTGCAAACCGTGTTCCAGAACTTTGCAAAGAGTACAATGTACCACGTGAAAAAGCTCGTATTATCTGTGTAGAAGCTGCTCCAACAGCACTTCCTGGTTTCGATCCAGCATTAGTAGAATACGCTGTGAAACAACTTGAGAAAAAAGGCGTAGAATTCCGCATTGGTACAGCAATTAAAGAAGCAACTGAAGAAGGTATTATCGTTGCGAACGGTGATGACACTGAATTACTGAAGTCTGAAACAGTAGTTTGGGCTGCAGGTGTTCGTGGTAATGGTATTGTAGAAGAATCTGGCTTTGAAGCAATGCGCGGCCGCGTTAAAGTTGATGAGTATATGCACGCTCCAGGATACGAAGAGGTATTCATGGTTGGTGACGCAGCGTTAATCATTAACGAAGAAATTAACCGTCCATACCCACCAACAGCACAAATCGCAATTCAGCAAGGTTACAACATTGCTCACAACTTAACTGTGTTAGTTCGTGGCAGGGGCGAAATGAAAAAATTCGCATTCGACAATAAAGGATCTGTATGTTCATTAGGTCATGACGATGCAATGGGCGTTGTTATGGGTAAAAAATTAACAGGTTGGAAAGCTTCCTTCATGAAGAAAGTAATCGATAACCGTTACCTATTCTTATTAGGTGGACCTTTATTGGTTCTTAAAAAAGGTAAATTGAAGTTCTTTTAATATATAGTAGAAAAAGCAGAAACGGCTAAGAGCTGTTTCTGCTTTTTTCGTATTAAGAATATAGTATAATATATAAAAAAGAAAGAATATTCTGTCCGTTCTGGTGGAGGAGGTTATTACATCATGGAGAAAAGAGGGAAAGTATGGTTAGCTGTTAGTGGCCTAGTAGCAACAAAAGATGGCAGGTGGCTATTTGTTAAGAAGAAATACAGTGGATTAAAGGGGAAATGGTCTTTACCGGCTGGTTTTGTAAATGAAGGTGAGACAGTTGATGAAGCTGTGAAACGTGAAGTGTTAGAAGAGACAGGTATTGTCGCTCAGGTGAAGGGGATTATTGGTATTCGATCGGGCGTTATTCGTAATGAGATTAGTGATAATATGATTATTTTCCTTTTGGAGCCTGAAGGGGAAAACATTATTGTACAGGAGAAGGAATTGTCTGAAGTGGCGTTCTTACATCCAGATAACATTGCTGACGATCCGAATACGTCTGTACTTATTAAATATTTGCTAGAAGGAAGATCAGAATTGCATCTTGAAATGGACAAAACATTAAATCCAGGAGAGCAATTTGGTTATACAGCCTATCACGTATTTACGGCGCATGCGAAGGAGAGGGAGAAGAAGTGAGTATACCGGTACTACTTATTTCAATGATGTTATTCTTTATTTTGTTTTTTGGAATTGGATTTTTACTCAACATGATTTTGCGGGCTACGTGGGTAATGGTTATTGTGTATCCAATTGTTTGTATGCTTATTATTAATAAAGCGAGTGTGTGGGATTATTTTTCAAAGCCAAAAGAAACATTTTCTTCATTTGGGACAAGTGTATCGCATTTAGGACAAGCAGATATGTTTATTCTATCTACTGGATTAGTAGGTGCTGCTTTAGCGGGAATCGTAATTAAGAAACTTCGGAAAAGTGGATATCAAATGTTTTAATCTCCAATCAATTTGGAGATTATTTTTTTGCATATTCCTTCATCGTATAGGGAATGATTAACGATGAAGGAGTGTGGAATATAAAAATGTTAAAACGATATTGTATTCGCATTATGATGACTTGTTTACTTGCATTCGCATTATGCGTAACATGGAAGGCTTTCACAGGAGTTTCTTTATTAGAGATTATAAAACCATATGAAGAAACAAGTGCAAAAGAAGTACATGCAGCAGAAATTGGGAAAAAAGTTGCTCCGAGTAAAGAAGTGATAAATGCTTTAGAACAGGCAAATGACTGGTCTAAATATCGTGTTATAGAAATGACTGCAACTGGTTATACATCAGGCATAGAGTCAACTGGTAAGAGCCCGGGACATCCGGAGTATGGTATTACATATTCAGGTGTTAAAGCGAAACGGGATTTATATTCCACAATCGCTGCGGATTTACGCGTATTCCCGATCGGAACGATTCTATTCGTGCCAGATTACGGATACGGTGTTGTTGCTGATAAGGGCGGCGCTATAAAAGGAAACCGTCTTGATCTATATTATGATACGGTGAAAGATGTTTATAGCCAATGGGGTAAGAAAAAGGTAAATGTATACGTAGTGAAAATAGGAAATGGTAAGTTTACAGAAGAAGAGTTAACGATGTTAAATGAAGACGAAACGATGCAAGTGTTTCGAGGTCAATATTTAAAACAAAGATAGTCTAGTGGTAATAACACTAGACTTTTTTCTTGTCTTATTTCATTATATTAGAAGTTAGAATTGTCGCATTTTATCGAAAATAAAGTTATAATAGGCGTAGAGTAAAGAAATTTAGGGGGTTTGAACATGTTTCAAGTACAAAAAGAATTAGCAAGCCATGAAGCGGTAATTGTTGCCTTATTTGAAGAAGAGAAAACGAGTAGTTTTGTACAAGAACTGGACAAAGCGTTTGAAGGACAATTACAATTTTTATTAGAAGAAAAAGAACTTTCAACTAAGAAAAAAGCCATTTCAAAAGTACATAGTTTAGGAAAAACAAATGTGAAACGTTATTATTTCGTTGGCTTAGGTAAGAAAGAATCATATACAACGGAAACGTTACGTGCGGCTCTTGGTAAGGCGTTTAAAGCGTTACAAGCAGCAAAAGTACAAGATGCAGCTATCTTACTTGATTCTTTCGTGACAGATAAATTAGATGCGATTGATGTAGCTCATATTGCGGCAGAAGTACAAGGTCTTGGTACATATGAATTACAAACGTATAAAACAGATAAAAAGGATCGTGTAGAGTTAGAGAAGTTTACGGCTATTACAGCGGAAGATGCACAAGAAGTTGAAGCTGCATTAACAGTAGGATACGTACATGGACGTGCAACGAATTCAGCTCGTACACTTGTAAATATGCCGCCAAACGTATTAACAGCGACAAAGCTTGCTGAGTATGCGGTTGAATTAGCGGAAAAGTATGATATGGATTATAAAGTTCTTGAGAAAGAAGAAATGGAAGATCTTGGTATGGGTGCATTACTTGCAGTAAACCAAGGTAGTACAGAGCCACCGAAAATGATCGCTCTTATTTATAAAGGAAAAGAAGAGTGGACAGATGTAATTGGATTCGTTGGAAAAGGGATTACATACGATACAGGCGGCTACTCTTTAAAACCACGTGAAGGCATGGTTGGTATGAAAGGTGATATGGGCGGTGCGGCAGCTGTTCTTGGTGCGATGGAAATTATCGGTGAACTTCGCCCAGAGCAAAATGTTATCGCTGTAATTCCATCAACGGATAACGTTGTAAGTGGTACTGCATTCAAGCCAGATGATGTGATTACATCTATGAGCGGAAAAACAATCGAAGTATTAAATACAGATGCAGAAGGTCGTCTAGCGTTAGCTGACGGTATTACGTATGCGAAGAAGCTTGGTGCAAATTACTTAGTTGATGTTGCAACATTAACAGGTGGTGTAATTGTTGCGCTTGGAAATCATACAACAGGCGCGATGACAAATAATGAAGAGTTGTTTGAACAAGTATTAGAAGCATCAATGGAAACGGATGAGCCAATTTGGCAATTACCGATTTTCGAGCGCGATAAAGAACGTGTCAAAAACAGTAAATTTGCTGATTTAAATAACTCACCAGGTCGTGAAGGACATGCGGTTATGGCTGGGACATTCCTAGGTGAATTCGCTGAAGACACACCATGGGTACACTTAGATATCGCTGGAACATCTGAAACAACAGGAGCGCATGATTTAGGGCCATCTGGAGCAACAGGTGCAATGGTTCGTACACTTGCAACACTTGTTGAACGTTTCGGAGAAGAATAATTTTTGAAAAGGGCTGTCTCAATTTTTTGAGGCAGCCTTTTATTATTGACGTGGTACGATTATTGTCAATTTTTTCGGTAAGTCGATATCATTCATTTATTATTGTACTGTTCAAAAAAAGTGTTACATAGTGAAGGATTCGTCTTATAAAGAAATCGTATATAAGGTCCCATTTAAAGCGAATGAAGTGCGACCTGTTTCTTCAGAGACAACTAATATAAGTGCATCACTTTTTTCTGATAAGCCAATTGCTGCCCTGTGACGTGTTCCTAGCTCAGGATCAATATCTGTACTTTTCGTTAACGGAAGAATATTAGCAGCTGAGACAATATGATTATTTTTCACTAGAATGGCTCCATCATGAAGAGGGTTACCTGGGTAAAAAATTGATTCAAGTAACGGTGCGGTTAAATGAGCATTTAATGTTGTTCCAGTTTGAATGAAAGATTCAAGTGTCTCGTTTCGCTCTACAACGATTAGAGCACCGTGCTTTCGGGCGCTTAAATGTTGGACAGCTCTTGTGATAAACTGTGAGCTTTCCGTATAAGGTGATAAATAAGCCTGAATATAGTATGTAGCTGCCAATGTTTGTACATTTGCTAACATGTGATGAATATCTTCCATTTTGCATAAAATGCATTCATCTTCTTTATCAATTGCCTGTCTCATAATTGATAATTCTTTTTCAGCAATTTCAATCATTTGTTTTGTTTGTATTTTGAGCTCTTCTGACAAGCCCCATTCTTGCATAATCCTCATTCCCTTTGGTGGAGTATTTAATCATAGTGTATACAAATATTCCTAGTAAAATCCTGCTAGATTTTATAAAATATTGAGGTACAGGTTGTTTTTTTCATATAATAAAGGTATGACAAGCGGGAGGAGATAGAAGTATGGATTGGAAACAAGAATTTAGTCGCTGGCTTTCATATGCAGAATTAGATGCAGAATTAAAAAAACAGCTAGAAAACATGAAGCAAGATGAGAAGAAAATTGAGGATAGCTTTTATAAAAATTTAGAGTTCGGTACAGGTGGTATGCGTGGTGAACTTGGTGCTGGTACGAACCGATTAAATGTATATACAGTTCGTAAAGCGACACAAGGATTAGCGAAATTTATTGAAAAATTAGGTGAAGAAGCGAAGAAACGTGGTGTTGTTGTAGCGTATGATTCTCGTCATAAATCACCTGAATTTGCAATGGAAGTAGCCGCTACACTAGGTGCACACGGTATCACAACATATGTGTTTGAAAGCTTACGTCCAACGCCAGTGCTTTCTTTCGCAGTTCGTTATTTACATACAGTAAGTGGAATCGTTCTTACGGCAAGCCATAATCCGCCTGAATATAATGGTTATAAAGTATATGGTGACGATGGTGGACAATTGCCTCCAAAAGAAGCTGATGAGTTAATTAGTTACGTAAATGCAGTAGAAGATGAATTAACAGTTGAAGTAGCTGATGTGGAGCAATTAAAAGCTGACGGTTTATTACATATTATTGGACAAGAAGTAGATGATGCATATGCAGCAGAATTGAACAATGTCATTATTAATAAAGAGATGGTGAAAGAAGTAGGAAAAGATTTAAAAATCGTCTTTACGCCATTACATGGAACATCAAATATTTCGGTACGCCGTGGTTTAGAAGAAGTTGGATTTACAGATGTGACGGTTGTAAAAGAGCAAGAGTTACCAGATCCAAACTTCTCTACAGTAAAATCACCAAACCCAGAAGAGCATGCAGCGTTTGAGTATGCAATTCGCGACGGTGAAAAAGTAGGCGCAGACGTGTTAATCGCAACAGATCCTGATGCAGACCGTCTAGGTGTAGCAGTTCGCAATCACGATGGTGAGTTCCAAGTGTTAACTGGTAACCAAACAGGTGCGTTAATGCTTGATTACTTATTATCACAAAAGAAAGAAAACGGAACACTTCTAGAAAATGGTGTTGTTTTAAAAACAATCGTAACGTCTGAAATTGGCCGTACAATCGCAAAAGCATACGGTTTAGATACAGTTGATACGTTAACTGGATTTAAATTTATCGGTGAAAAAATTAAACAGTATGAAGAAAGCGGACAATATGAATTCCAATTCGGTTATGAGGAAAGCTACGGTTATTTAATCCGTCCATTCTGTCGTGATAAAGATGCGGTGCAATCTGTTCTATTCGCATGTGAAGTAGCTGCGTACTATAAATCACAAGGTAAAACGTTATATGATGGTCTGTTAGAAGTATTTAAGAAGTACGGTTTCTTCCGTGAAGATCTTGTATCGTTAACGTTAAAAGGAAAAGACGGTGCTGAACAGATTCAAAAGATGATGGCAACATTCCGCGGGAATCCTCCGAAAGAAGTGGCTGGTTTAACAGTCGTTGCAGTTGAGGATTATAAGGAAAGCATCATTACAACGTTACAAGATGGAAATAAGGAAGAGATTCACTTACCGAAATCAAATGTGTTAAAATATCAATTAGAAGATGGTTCTTGGTTCTGCTTACGTCCATCTGGAACAGAGCCGAAAATTAAATTCTACTTTGGTGTACAAGATGATTCTTTACAAAATAGTGAACAAAAGTTACTTACTATTAAAGAAGATATTATGAATCGTTTATAATAGAATAGAGTACTACTGATAGGAAAAGGGGAGAACGGAGAACGGCCTCCTCTTTTCTTATAGTTTTGTATGATGTAGAGGATTATTAAGAGATAATGTTATAAATTTGCACCTTACTAAAAGAATTAGAATGAAAAGCGAGGGTATTTGTCATGAAAAAAGTGAGAAAAGCAATTATTCCGGCAGCGGGATTAGGAACACGCTTTTTACCAGCAACGAAAGCAATGCCAAAAGAAATGCTTCCAATTGTAGATAAACCAACAATTCAATACATCGTAGAAGAAGCAGTAAAATCAGGCATCGAAGATATTATTATCGTTACTGGTAAAGGAAAGCGCTCTATCGAAGATCATTTCGATAATGCATTTGAATTAGAGCAAAACTTATTAGAGAAGAAAAAGTATGAGTTACTTGAAAAAGTACAAGCCTCTTCTAAAATGGTAGATATCCATTACATTCGTCAAAAAGAACCAAAAGGATTAGGACATGCTGTTTGGTGTGCGCGTAAATTCATTGGTGATGAGCCGTTTGCAGTATTATTAGGCGATGATATCGTTCAAGCTGAAACACCATGTTTACGTCAACTAATGGACGAGTATGACAAAACACTTTCTTCTGTTATTGGTGTGCAAACTGTTCCTGAAGCAGAAACACATCGCTATGGAATTATTGATCCGTTAGAGCAAGAGGGACGTCGTTATCAAGTTCGTAAATTCGTTGAAAAACCAGCGCAAGGTACTGCGCCTTCAAACTTAGCGATTATGGGACGTTACATTTTAACTCCTGAAATCTTTATGTTCTTGGAACAGCAACAAGTTGGAGCGGGTGGCGAAATTCAGTTAACGGATGCAATTCAAAGCTTAAATGAAATTCAACGTGTATTTGCTTACGACTTCGAAGGAAAACGCTACGACGTAGGTGAAAAGTTAGGATTCGTTCAAACGACAATTGAAATGGCTCTGCAACACCCAGAATTACGCGATGACATGGTCACAATGATGAAGAAAATTTTAGAAGAGCAAACGAATCAAGAGTCTTAATATAAAAAAGGAGTTGTTCCTACTGGAACAACTCCTTTTTCTTATGAAATCGTCGAATGAGAATGCTGATAAGCCGAGCGACGTACAGCATAGTATATACGAGGTGCGATAATAGCGCCGATAATTGTAAATGCAATATCTTTTACTGCGAACCACATCATAATCATCCATGCAGCTTTATAACTCATATTACCACCCATGAAAATATTGACTGCCCCGTACATGTAAGTAGTACCGATAATATACGTTAAAATGATTCCTGTGAACGAAGCAAATGCAAAGGTGCTGAATGTTGGTCGTTCTTTTTGTTCTACTATTTTTCCTGATACGTAAGCAACGATAATAAATGCAATAATAAAACCACCAGTAGGATCTAAAAGTGCTCCAAATCCAGCTTTGAAGTTAGCGAAGATTGGTGCACCTGCTACTCCAACAAGCATGTAAACAGTCATTGATAATGCGCCAAGTCTACTTCCAAGAAGAAGCCCTGCTAAAATTGCGAAAAATGGTTGCATAGATAATGGGATGCCCGCCACTTGCAGGAATGGTGCCCAAGATACAATATTTGCACCAATAGCCATAAGAGCGACGAACATGGCAGCTAATGCTAAATCTAAAACATGAAATCTTCTCATAATGTTAACCTCCTGTTGTTTTTAGGTTAACATTATCGTAGCGAAAATATTTACTTGTTGTCAATCAAAATATTTTGATAAGAAGGCTTTAAGTAGTCTCTTAGCAACGTATATGGAATATGAAATTGCGGGATTCCGCTTGAATAAGGAGCAATCTCATATAAAGGGAAATAAATCACAAGATTATCTGGTTCTAAAAAATAATGAAACTTTTTTGTGCTCGTTACTTTTTCGACTGCATCAGGAAAATAAATGCCTTCATTTTGTTTAATTTGTCTTACAATCTCAGCACGGATTACTTCTTTATATTTATCTTCTTGTTGAAATAAATCGTCTAAGTGTAATAATTTTTTTTCGTTTAAATCAAATGTATGTGCTTTCCACGTATAAAGCCCATGCGCTCCGCCTGTATATTGATAGTAATTCACATATAGACTTAGAAAAGGTCGTTTGTTTAAAGCTACTTTATAGTCAACATTTGCAACGTATGGATGGAAAGGTGTACTAGATCCTTCTGTTTCTTTATAATATTTCTTCGCTTCTTTTTCTAATTTACTTTTAAATTTGGCAGTAGAGTTTTTGTAATAGGAATTCAGCTTATTTTGAAATTTTGAGTCAGAAAAGTTGTGAAAGGAAGGCCTATTAATTTGATATTCTATATAAGGTTTCTTACCTTTTTGCGTTACAGTCTGAACATCGATTGTCAGGTTAGATGCTTTGGCTGCTAGTGCACAATTTGGTACAATAGTCAGCAAGGAGAACATAAGCAATAGTATATAAAATTTCTGTTTCATTTAGGTGAAACCTCCTTATATAAGTGTTATAGGTAGTTTGAAAGTAAATAGGTAAAAATATACATTTAATTAAAAGTGAGGAAAAGGGGGAAACGATATGTCAAAAACTTTAATGGATTCGCTTGGAATTGAGTTGTTAGAGATGACAGAAGATAAGGTGGTTGCTACGATGCCTGTTGATGAGCGCACGCACCAGCCATTTGGATTTTTACACGGTGGTGCATCTCTTGCATTAGCAGAAACGGTAGCAAGCGTTGGTTCATACAATTTAATTGATCAAGAGAAATGTATTTGTTTTGGTTTAGAAATTAATGCAAATCATATTCGTTCAAAGAAAGATGGAATTGTAACAGCGATTGGTACACCGATACATAGAGGGCATTCAACGATGGTTTGGGATATTCGTATCATTGATGAAAACGACGATTTATTATGTATTTCAAGATGTACAGTAGCAATTAAAGAAAAACGTGAAAAATAAAAAAGAGGCAGCTCTTATGAGCAGCCTCTTTTTTTATAATTAGAACTGGATTTTCTTCTCTAAGAAACCTTTTAATTCGCTAATTGGCATACGAACTTGTTCCATTGTGTCACGGTCACGTACTGTAACAGCTTTGTCTTCAACTGAGTCGAAGTCGTATGTGATACAGAATGGTGTACCGATTTCGTCTTGACGACGGTAACGTTTACCGATAGAACCAGTTTCGTCAAAGTCTACCATGAAGTCTTTAGCTAGTTCTGCGAATACCTCAGTAGCACCTTCAGATAGCTTTTTAGATAATGGTAAGATCGCTGCTTTGTATGGTGCTAAAGCAGGGTGGAAACGAAGAACTGTACGAGAATCGTTTTCTAATTGCTCTTCTTCATATGCATCACATAAGAACGCTAATGTTACGCGGTCAGCACCTAGAGATGGCTCGATGCAGTACGGCACGTAACGCTCATTCGTTTGTGGATCGATATAGTTAAAGTCTTCGTTAGAGTGTTCCATGTGACGTTTTAAGTCGAAGTCTGTACGTGATGCAACGCCCCATAGTTCGCCCCAACCGAATGGGAATCTGAATTCAATATCAGTTGTTGCGTTACTGTAGTGAGATAATTCCTCTTCACCGTGGTCACGAAGACGCATGCTTTCTTCGTGCATACCAAGTGAAAGTAACCAGTTCTTACAAGTTTCACGCCAGAATGCGAACCACTCTAAATCTTCACCAGGCTTACAGAAGAATTCAAGTTCCATTTGTTCGAATTCACGTGTACGGAATGTGAAGTTACCAGGTGTGATTTCGTTACGGAAACTTTTACCGATTTGGCCGATACCAAATGGAAGCTTTTTACGCATAGAGCGTTGTACGTTTTTAAAGTTTACGAAAATACCTTGTGCTGTTTCAGGACGAAGGAAAATTTCGTTTGTGCTAGACTCTGTAACACCTTGGAATGTTTTGAACATTAAGTTGAACTGACGGATTTCAGTGAACTCTTCACTACCGCAATCAGGACATTTTACTTCATGTTCTTTCATTAAGTCAGCCATTTGGTCGAAAGTAAGACCATCAACAACCATTTCGATGCCTTTTGCATCTAATGCATCTTCAATTAATTTGTCAGCACGGTGACGAGCTTTACATTTTTTACAGTCGATCATTGGATCGTTGAAGTTACCAACGTGACCAGAAGCGATCCAAGTTTTTGGGTTCATTAAAATAGCTGCATCTAAACCAACGTTGTGTGGAGATTCTTGAATGAACTTTTTCCACCAAGCTTTTTTAACGTTATTTTTTAATTCTATTCCAAGTGGACCGTAATCCCATGTGTTTGCAAGACCACCGTAAATTTCAGAACCAGGGAAAACGAAACCGCGATGTTTCGCTAAGTTTACAACTTGTTCCATTGAATACATAATAAAATCCTCCTTTTGAAAGTTAACGTATTTGCGATGACGTACTCTGGTACTTGTGAAACGAGCAGTATATGCTTTAAAAAAACATAAAAAAACGCTCATCCCAAGGCTTATTTGCCTAGGGACGAGCGTTTGCCCGCGGTTCCACCCTAGTTGATGCACAAAATGCGCATCCACTTTATAATGTATTGCTCGAGACTGCCGTTTCCTTGCGGCTTCAGGCTTTCACTATCCCCAAATCGCTTTTTGTGCAAGTACTTATAAGTCCGTCATCGCTACTTATATTAATAATAATGAACATATTCTAACACGTTCTTTTTTAAATCTCAATAGAGGAACGTGTCTATCTATGATAGAGTCTCGCCTATTTTTTCATTATTTATTCCGTAGTTTTGTTTAATGTGTTTAATTGCTTCACGTTTACTAAGTGAAGCAAGCTCGTTAGTTTGAACGTATTCCCATACTACATCTGGCTTTGTTTTTGCATATTCACGAAGGACCCAGCCAATTGCTTTTTGAATGAAAAATTCTTTTGAAGAATGTAGTTGTCCGATAATCCAGAAAAGAAGTTCTTCATCCATCTTTTGTTTATATTTTAGCTGGAATAAAATTGCGGCACGTTGTAACCATATGTTATCTGATGCAATCCACTTTGGAATATATGCGGAAATTAATTCTGGATGTTTTAAAAAGATATTGCCTAAAAATGTAGGGACAATGCTATCAACAGAGTCCCACCAAGATTTTGTGACAATAAGTTCTTCTAGAAATGGGATATGAGTTTCGTTTATATGCTTTTTATATTTTTGCATAATATCAAGTGCAGCAGCCTGAAATTCACGTTCTGGTAAATCCCAAAGCTCACGTACGATAATTTGGAAGTCTTTTTTATCTGGGAGAGTATGTATTTGAATAACGTCTTTCAATAATTGTCTTCTTTCAGGTGTTTGAATACCGAGAAACGGGAAGTGATTTTTCATATAACGTGCCATTGGTTCTGCTTTTTCTGGGTTTTGATTTGCTGTGAAGTGCTCTTGTAATGCTTTTACAAATGGATGCATAAGTACGTTCTCCTCTCTTATTATCTTTCTTATTTTATTATACAGAGAGTTTGGGTGAATTTTAAAACATAACTTGCAATGTAATGAAATATGTTGAGAGTAGAGAGGAGAGGATAAGATGGAAGATCAAAGCGTACTAGCAGGTTTCTTTGCTCTTAGTTTTGCGTTTATTGTTGTTATATTAATTTGGGCAATTATTTCGTATTTGTTAACGGCTTTTGCACTTTATACGATGGCGAAAAATGATGGGGCGACGGATGGTGTTCTTGCTTTTATTCCTTTTTTAAATAGTAAGACGTGGGGTGACTTGGCAAAAGACAAATTACCAGATTTCTTAAAAGAAGAAGCAGGGTGGAAAGTATTCGGCATATATGTCGCATGTTTCATTTTTAATTTCGTACCAATTATAAGTTTACTAGCAACAGCTGTATCGATTGTGTTGTCCATTTATCTCATCTACGCTATTTTAGACAGATACGGAACGAACTCTATATTATTTACAATTATTCATACAATCACGTTTTCGATTTTCTTGCCGATTCATTTGTTCATTATTCGGAATGAGCCGGTGAGATATAACGAGTAGATATATGTAGGGAGCTGTTCCAAAGATGTTTTGGAACGGCTCTTTATCGGTAAATCGATATTTTGTGTAAAATCGTTGATATATTGTGATTTGTGATAGATATATTCGAAAAATCATTAATATAATCTCATTTACCAAGAGAAAAAGGGCTGCCACATAGGACAGCCCTTTTTTCTACTACATAAGGTAGCGTAAATAAATGTAAATGTGAGAAATGATTAATGAAACGATCATAATTGGAAAGCCGACTTTAAGGAATTCCATGTAGCTGAATTTATGTCCTTCACGACTTGCGATTCCGGCTACGATTACGTTAGCAGAAGCCCCAATTAATGTTCCGTTTCCACCTAGGCAAGCACCTAATGCTAATGCCCACCATAGTACATCGATTTGTGCGTCAGAAGGTGATAAACCTAGCCCAACTGCCATATCGTTAATAAGTGGGATCATTGTTGCAACGAATGGAATGTTATCGATTGTTGCAGAGGCGATACCAGATACCCATAGAATAAGGATAGATGCTTGAGAAATATCCCCGCCGGTTATTCCGATTACTTTTTGAGCTAACGTTTTGATAAGACCGATATCGATAAGTCCTCCAACGAGTACGAATAGTCCCGCGAAGAAGAAGATTGTTACCCATTCTACGCTAGCGAATACTTCTTCAATTTCATGTTCTTTCACACCGATTAACATAAGAACAGTAGCACCAGTTAAGGCGATGATAGCTGCATCAATATGGAAAATAGAATGAGTCATGAAACCTACAATCGTAAGTCCAAGTACTGTTAAAGATTTTTTCATTAATACTGGGTCTTTAATGTATTGTTTTTCATCTAAGCTCATTAATTTCTTAATTTGTACAGGGTCAGCAATTAATTGCTTACGGTACATGAAGTAAAGCATTGTTGCTGTTACTGCAATGATAATAATTACGATTGGTGCTAAGTTTAGTAAGAAAGCATTGAAATCTAAATGTTTATTTGCAGAACCAATCATAATATTTGGTGGATCACCAATTAATGTTGCTGTTCCTCCGATATTTGAAAAAATAATTTCAGAAAGTAAATATGGAACAGGATTTACTTGTAAGATGCGC
The DNA here is from genome assembly GCF_040676495.1 of Bacillus sp. LBA3-1-1.1. Lineage (NCBI taxonomy): Bacteria > Bacillati > Bacillota > Bacilli > Caryophanales > Bacillaceae > Bacillus > Bacillus sp. LBA3-1-1.1. Next base: position 13,256 of record NZ_JBEGIB010000002.1, on the reverse strand, counting down.
GTAATAGATAAAGTAACTGGAACAACAAGAAGTACTGTTGTAACGTTATCTAAAAATGCGGAGCCAAGCGCGGTAAGTAAGGAAAGTGAAATTAAAATTTTAATTGGATTTCCTTGAGCTCCTTTTGCAGCTTTAATGGCAACGTATTGGAAGACACCTGACTTACTTGTAATATTTACCAGTATCATCATACCGATGAGTAACGTAATAGTTCCCCATTCAATATGTTTCGTAAAGGCATTGTGTAAGTCAACGACCCCTGCAATCACCATGAATGCTGCACCAAGAAGTGCGATGACAGCACGGTTAATTTTTTCAGAAATAATAATGGCATATGTAATTAAAAAGACTGCGATAGCGAAATAATACTGCCAGTTTGCGAGCTCTTGCGTTGTTTCGTGCAAAACTCTCATCTCCTTTCATTCACTTTTCTTAGTGTGTCAAAAAATTAACTAGATGAAACACACATAACGTCATTATAAAGTAGAAAAATGGCGGATGTAAATGAAAGGGTTTATTTTGTCATATTTTCTGCATAGGTCATTTTTTCTTATTTTTAAAAATATTTGTGGGCATTTGACATATATATAAGATACATCCAATCTGAATATTTCAAATGGAATCAGCATTCGAGCTTGTTCGTGAAGGAGTGTCAAATAGAAAGGAATGACAAAGATGATAAGGAAGGGATCGTATGGATGAACAACGATTTTTATTTTTAGACTTTGAGTTTACGATGCCCCAGCATAGAAAAAAGCCAAAAGGTTTTTTCCCAGAAATTATCGAGGTAGGACTCGTTTCAGTTGTTGGTTGTAAGGTGGAAGATACGTATGCAGCACATGTCAGGCCAAAAACATTTCCGTCCTTAACGGATCGATGTAAAAAATTTTTAGGAATTAAACAGGAAGTAGTGGACAAAGGAATTTCTTTTCATGAACTTGTTGAGAAACTTGCAGAATATGAAAAGAGGTGTAAACCGACAATTGTAACGTGGGGAAATATGGATATGAAAGTCTTAAAGCATAACTGCGAAATGGCGGGCTTAGAATTTCCATTCTTTGGACAGTGTCGTGATTTATCGCTTGAGTATAAGAAGTTTTTTGGAGAGAGAAATCAAACAGGACTATGGAAAGCAATTGAGGCGTATGGAAAAGCAGGAACAGGAAAGCATCATTGTGCGCTTGATGATGCGATGACGACATATAATATTTTTAAGTTAGTAGAAAAAGATAAAGAGTATTTAGTCAAACCAGCACCTCCGACATTAGGGGAACTTGTTGATTTTTCGAAAGTGTTAAAGAACGTGAGTACACAGTAACGACCAAATTGCACAGTATGTAATTTGGTCGTTTTGTTTTTTTAAAGTTTGTAGTCTTTTTTTAACTGCTGAAGTGTTTCTAGACTACGCCCCGCAAAAGGTGAATCATCTTCAGAAAATGAATTCATTTGCGTTTCTAATGCTAATTTTAGTGACTCTGTATAATCTGGAATTTCCCCTTCATATTTCTTCACCATTTGCTCTGGAATGTTCGTCTGTTCACGAAAAGCTAAAGCGCGTCTTTCATGGAAGAATGGTACGTCAGCTTGTTTTACATTATGTAAATCCCCTTGCACCGGATGTTTTAAAACAGCTAATACTTTTACGACGTAACTGCCAGGACGGCTATTTGTAATTTCGCCTATGTATTTTCCCGTTTTATAAATACCCGTAACGATTTCACCAATTTCAAATGTTTCTCTCATATTTTTCACCTCAAGTTTATAGTAAGGAAAGTATAAGAAGGAGTCAAAGAAATCAGTTGATTTTTGAATGTCCTTGAGAATATGACAGGCTTCAACTATAATTTAAAATGATATGACAGAAAATTCTGGTGTTGATTCTTTTCATAAATTCCCTGATAAGGAGTGTTGTATATGATGCCTTTATATTTTCCTGAAGATAAAACGGAGTATATTATTCCAGGTATTGTTTGCGTTCTATTTATCGTCGGTGCGGTTGCTACGTGGCGTATGTTTATTCGTGTATCAAAACGAGAAGCAGAGCGATTGCAGAAAGTAGAAGAAAAGCTTTTAGCTGAAAAGAAACAGTAATTCATTTTTGTATGTTTCCCTCTATGCTCGGACAATCTAAGGGCAGAAAGTATTTTGGAGGGAATAGAATGAAAAAACGGCTTTTTTTCAGTTGTTGTTTATTATTTCTAATGGCGGGTTGTGACCAAGGGAAGCCGAAAGAAATTGATGTGAAATTACATAATGCTTCAGGTGATGAAGTTGGGACTGCAAAAGTAGCTCAGCAAACAAGTGGAGTGAAAATTACGATCAAAGCGGAAGGGTTTACACCAGGGCCACACGGGCTACATGTACACGAAATCGGAGAGTGTAAAGCGCCTAGTTTTGAATCATCTGGGAATCATTTTAATCCAGATAATAAAAAACATGGGCTCCTCAATCCGAAAGGTGCGGAAAATGGTGATTTACCGAATGTAGTGGCGGATGGTTCTGGGAAGATTAAAGCAGAAATCGATGCGCCGCATATAACGCTTGAAGAAGGAAAAACGACGATTCATAGAAAAGATGGGGCGTCTATTATTATTACAGAAAACGCTGATGATGGCATGACACAACCAGTAGGAAAATCTGGTGACCGAATTGCTTGTGGTGTTATTGTTAAAAAAGCGTCGGATATGAAGAAAAAGTAGAAGCTACCGTGAAAGGTAGCTTTTGTTGTTATGAGAATGTATGGTGTAGTCTGTTTAAAATTTCTTCTAAAACAGATCGTGGGCAGCCGATGTTAATTCGGATATGGGTTTCCCCACCTGTCCCGTATTTCTCACCAGGTTCAACGATGATTTTACCTTTCTCTTCAAGTAATGCTGTTCGTTCATCTTGAGAAAGGTTCAAGCGGGAACAATCAATCCACAGTAAAAAACTACCTTCTGGTTTAATTACAGAAAGAGCTGGTATGTGATTTTGAATATACTCACAAGCAAATTGAGCATTATCTTCAACGTACAATCGAATTTCATTTAGCCAATCATTACATTCTGTATACGCGCTTTGCATTGCTGTATAAGCAAATGTATTTAATCCGTGGAATCCTTGTCTATGTTGGATAGACATAAAGGCATTACGGAGATTTTCATTCGGAATAATAATGATTGATGCTTGTAATCCAGCGATATTAAATGTTTTGCTCGGAGCCATACAAGTAATAGTGCATGCTGCTAATTCTTCAGATAAAGAAGCAAACGGTGTATGAGTATGGCCTTTATAAATAATATCGGCGTGAATTTCATCGGCGACAACGGTTACATTATATTGCGTACATAACGAACCGAGCTTTGTTAGTTCATCTTTCGTCCAAACACGTCCAATAGGATTGTGAGGGCTGCAAAGAAGCATTAGTTTTACACCTTGTTTAAATTGAGTTTCTAGATGCTCGAAGTCTATCTTATATGTGCCATTTTGTTTAAACAAGGGACTCTCACATAATTGTCTATTATTTGTTTTGACCATTTCAAAAAATGGTGGGTAAATAGGAGGTTGTATAAGTACAGATTCTCCTTCTTGCGTTAATGCTTGTATGCTTGTACTAAGAGCTGGAACGATGCCTGCACTAAATACAATCCACTCTTTTTTTATATCCCAATCGTATTGGCTTTTTGTCCAATCGCAAATAATATCCCCAATATTTTCTGGAGGAATTGTATAGCCGAAAATAGGATGTTCTATACGCTGTTGTAATGCAGTTTGAATTGGTTTTGGTACTTCAAAATCCATATCTGCAATCCAGGCATGGAGAAGTTCTTCGTTTTTATATGTATCCCATTTTGTACTGTGTGTACCACGCCGATTTACCGTTTTATGAAATAGTTGCATATGTTTGCCCCCTTCTTCTGTAAAACCGTTAAGTTATGAAAGTTCTCTCTCTTCTTATAGAATAGCTGATGTGATAGGATAAAGAAAAGTATTAAAAAGTGAAAAGGCGGGAAGCGAATGGGTACATATGAAAAGATGATAGAGTTTGTGAAAAATTGGGATCCGTTTCAAATGGGGCCGGAGTTTTATGAAACAGAAGCGAGCGATGTTGTGAACGTCGTAAGTGTGTTTGACGATCCAAAATACATCGCAAAAAAGATTCAACATATATACTTTATGTCTTTTGAGGAAGTACCAGCGCTTGAAAAATGTGAGAAGTTAGCCGTGGAATTACTTGTAATAAAAGAAGGCGGAAGTTGTTCATTGTAGGCTGTCGGAATTTACGACAGCCTTTTTGTTTATTTTAGTTCGTTCGGATTGATTAAAGTTGCGCTTCACAGTGCGGAAAACGTCATGATTTCTTCATAAACATGCTCGGGCTTTTCTTCTGGTAGTAAGTGCCCTGTATTTTCGTAAGAGATAAATGTTGAATTAGGTAAATCTTTATGGAGACGGTGTCCTACATGTACAGGGACGACGCGATCTTTTTCACCCCAAATGAGTAATACTGGTGTTTCGATTTTTTGTAATTCAGTTGAAGATAGGTCACCTTCACGGTCTCTTATCATTCGAGTTAAGGCAGGGAATATACGATCATCATAAAAAGGAGCGGAGTAACCTTCTTTCATTTCATCGTCAATTAATGAGTGATCATGAACGACATTCATTAAGTTGTGAACAATACCGCGCCGTATAATCCAGTTCTTTACGTATAAATGAAAGAACGGTAAATAAGAAGAATACATTAAAGGGAAGTTTGCGCGTGCTAAATAGCTAGAGCTACATAGTAAAATCGTCTTTGAGATTAGTTCAGGACGTATACGGTTTACATAGAGAGAAATTTGCCCACCCATAGAATGACCAACTAATACAATATTTGAGAGAGATAAATGTTCAATTAAATCGATAATAATCGTTGCTAAATTGTGATAAGAATACTTAAAGAGATGAGATTTATCACTTTTTCCGAATGGTGGTAAGTCAAGGGCGATTACTGTGCCTTCCTTTGTTAGTAAAGGAATGAGTCGTCGATAGCTAAATGAGGAAGATAAGAAGCCGTGAACGAGTACGAAAGTAGGTCGCTCTTTTTTATTATTATGTTCATACAATTCGTAATGAATAGTAGTGCCGCGAGTGGAAAAAGTGAAGTAAGGGCATTTGCATTCATGGTTCATTTTTTGTCACTCCATTGATTTTTGTTCATATCATCTCCAGGTAAGAAAAAAATATGTTAACAAAAAAAGGCAAGATGACGATGTCATCTTGCCTTTCGTTTATTCATTATTACCCACGAACAATATTAGGTGGTGTTTTTCCTTGTAATCCTGCAACTAAATTTTCAGCAGCTGTCATTGCCATTTGCTGCCGAGTTTTTAATGTTGCAGATCCGATGTGCGGTAAAGTTACAACATTTTGTAATGATAAGAGAGGATTATCTTTTTGGATAGGCTCTTGTGTAAATGTGTCGATGCCGGCTGCAAATATTTTCTTTTCTGTTAATGCATGAATTAATGCAGTTTCATCTACTGTTTTCCCGCGAGAGGCATTAATGAAAATTGCTGTTTCTTTCATTAATGAAAATTCCTTTTCACCAATAAGATGATACGTTTCATCTGTTAATGGAGTAAGAAGAATAATAAAATCAGATTGTTTGATTAGAGTTTGTAAATCACAATATGTAGCATCAAATTTTTGTTCAGCTTCTTCTTTACGGCGACGGTTATAATAAAGGACATTCATATCAAATCCGAATTTCGCTCGTTTTGCGACAGCTTCTCCAATTCGTCCCATTCCGATAATACCGATCGTACTATGATGTACATCTAGTCCGAAGTGTTCTTTTCCGATTTCAGCATTCCATTCACCATTTTTTACATAGGAATTGAGTTCGCAAACACGGCGACTAGCAGATAACATAAGAGCGAAAACGAGATCTGCTACTGTATCATCTAATACATATGGTGTATTCGTTCCGATGACATTTCGCTTTTCCATCGCTGTTAAATCAAAATTATCGTAACCAACAGAAATGTTACTCACTACTTTTAAGTTAGGAGCTACATCTAACAATTCTTCATTAATAGCAGATCCGAAATTTAATAACCCATCTTTATCTTTTATTTTCTCCAATAGAATATCACGAGGTACTTTCTCGTTTTGATCCCATTGTTCAAAATCACAGTGTTCTGATAAATAGTTTTCTACAAATGTTGGAACTGGTTCGGCAATATATACTTTTGGTTTCACGGTTCCATCCCCTTTCGCTTTATCACGCATTTTTCCGCTGATTAAAGTTTCACTTCATTTTGACATAATTCTCTAAAAAAATCTTCTTTTCAAACAGGAAAAGGTATTTGTATAATTTAGACACAAACGAAAAGGAAGGATGATTTATATGGTGACAGAAAAAGAATTAGAGTTATTAGCTTGTCTTGAAAAGAATAGTCGTTTATCTGTAGATACATTAGCGAAGCTGTTAAATATAGAAGTAGAAGAAGTGAAGAAGATTGTTGCGAAATTAGAAAGTGAAAAGATTATTGTGGACTATGTAACACATATCGATTGGACAAAAGTGAAAGAACATACTGGTTTAACAGCGATGATTGATGTGAAAGTTACGCCAAAGCACGGCGTTGGGTTCGATGCGGTTGCTGAACAAATTTATCGTTATTCAGAAGTGAAATCCGTGTATTTAATGTCAGGGACATATGATCTTTCTATTACATTAGAAGGGAAGACAATGGGAGAAGTAGCGATGTTTGTTTCTGAGAAATTAGCAACGATTGAATCTGTCGTTTCTACGACAACACATTTCATTTTGAAGAAGTATAAACATGAAGGAATTATTTATGAAAAAAACGATGATGATAAGCGAATTGTGGTGACACCATGAAGCAATTTGAACTATCTAGAGCGGCAGAATCTTTACAACCATCTGGTATTCGAAAGTTTTTCGATTTAGCAGCAAATATGAAAGGTGTTATTTCCCTTGGGGTAGGAGAGCCAGACTTTGTTACACCTTGGAATGTAAGGCAAGCATGTATTCGTTCTTTAGAACAAGGATATACGTCATATACAGCAAATGCAGGATTATTGGAGCTCCGTCAAGAAATAGCAAAGTATCTAAAAAAACAATTTGCAGTATCTTATGATCCAAACGATGAAATCATTGTTACGGTTGGAGCAAGCCAGGCGTTAGATGTAGCGATGCGCGCCATTATAAATCCTGATGATGAAGTGATCATTATTGAACCGAGCTTCGTTTCTTATGCACCGCTTGTATCATTAGCTGGAGGAGTTCCAGTTCCTGTAGCGACTACTTTAGAAAACGAGTTTAAAGCACAACCAGAACAAATTGAAGCGGCTATTACAGCGAAAACAAAGGCAATATTACTTTGCTCCCCCAATAACCCAACAGGTGCAATGTTAAACAAATCCGAATTAGAAAAGCTAGCAGTTATTGTTGAGAAGTATAATTTAATCGTGTTATCTGATGAAATTTATGCAGAGCTTGTATATGACGAAGTGTATACAAGTTTCGCGAGCATTCAAAACATGCGTGAACATACGATTTTAATTTCAGGATTTTCAAAAGGATTTGCGATGACAGGATGGCGTCTTGGGATGATTGCAGCCCCTGTTCAATTTTCAGAATTAATGCTCAAAATCCATCAATATTCAATGATGTGTGCACCAACGATGTCTCAATTTGCAGCACTTGAAGCATTACGTGGGGGAAATGATGAAGTAATTCGAATGAGAGATAGCTATAAGAAACGCCGTAACTTTATGGCGGCATCTTTCAATGAAATGGGCTTAACATGTCATGTACCAGGCGGGGCATTTTATGTTTTCCCTTCTATAGCTTCAACCGGACTATCTTCAGCAGAATTTGCAGAACAATTATTATTAGAAGAACAAGTGGCTGTTGTTCCTGGAAGTGTGTTTGGTGAGAGTGGTGAAGGATTCATTCGTTGTTCATATGCAACATCGCTTGAGCAACTTATGGAAGCGATGAAGAGAATGGAACGGTTCATAGAGAATAAAAAAAGGACAAAACATAATACGTTTTGTCCATAAAAGGGGGGGAATACTAGAAAGCCATGTGTTAGTATTCTATCCTAATATTGGAGAATTATACGTATTACAGGAAATTTTTTCGTGAATTTTGAATGAGTTCTATCATAGTGGTATAATTTACTAATATAAGGTGTGAGTATCCTCGGTATTTTACTTAAGGTACTTATTCACCAATCGGATATTTAATAATAAGTACATCTGTTTTGCAATCTACATTTGTAGAGAAAATGGTAAACGTATGGGAGTGTTTCATATGTCAGAACAATATACAACAGGAGTGGTTGTAACAGGGAAAGTGACTGGGATTCAAGATTACGGTGCGTTTGTAGCGTTAGATGCAGAAACACAAGGACTTGTGCATATATCTGAAATTACAAATGGATATGTAAAGGATATTCATGACTTTTTGAAAGTCGGCGATACAGTAGAAGTAAAAGTACTTTCAATTGATGAAGAGCACAGAAAAATGAGTTTATCGTTAAAAGCGGCGAAAAGAAAACAAGGAAGGATTCTTATACCGAATCCATCTAAGGACGGGTTTAATACGTTGCGAGAAAAGCTGACAGAATGGATTGAAGAGTCCGAGTTAACAAAGTAAAAGAGGAGCGCATATGAGCGTTCCTCTTTTACTTTATCTTATGATATATATATTTGCAAATATGATTGCATGCAATCATATTCGTATGTCGGAGGTGAAGAGGACATACTGGTTATCGAATTTCGTTTGTTTCTGGGTGTGTACCAAGATTTTCAGATGGTTTAAAGAGTAAACCAAGATTGATAAGCCCAGATATACCAACGATGCCGTAAATAATACGTGCGAGAGCTGAGTTTTGTCCGCCGAAAATGGCTGCTACTAAGTCAAACTGGAAGAACCCGATTAGTCCCCAGTTTACAGCGCCAATTACAGTAAAGACTAATGCGATACGTTGCAATGTACTCATGAAAAAGCCCCCCTTAATTGTGAAGCATGAGCAAGCGCTGAGTTAATAAGAAAATTTAACTCCTTTATAGAATGGTGTAGTTTGGGTGTTTTTATACATAAAAAATGTACGGAAAAGGATGTATATACATCTATACCGAAAAATGTGAATTTTTATGCAAAAAATGAACTTTTTCTAAAAAATAAATAATGGTTACGTTTACAATTGTTGAATCGCTTGATTTACAACTTTAGTTTCGCTAAAGTGAATACAGAAATACATATACATAATTGGAGGGAAAAAGATGAGTACACATGTAACGTTCGACTATTCTAAAGCGTTATCCTTCATCGGTGAAAATGAACTAACTTATTTACGTGATGCAGTAAAAGTAACACACCATGCAATCCACGAAAAAACTGGAGCTGGGAACGATTTCCTTGGGTGGGTAGAGCTTCCGCTTCAATATGACAAAGAAGAATTTGCTCGCATTCAAAAATGCGCAGAAAAAATTAAAAATGACTCTGACATTTTACTTGTTGTAGGTATCGGTGGTTCTTACCTAGGAGCACGTGCAGCAATTGAAATGTTAAACCATTCTTTCTACAACACGCTTTCTAAAGAACAACGTAAAACTCCACAAGTGCTATTTGTTGGACAAAACATTAGCTCCACTTACATGAAAGATTTAATGGACGTACTAGAAGGTAAAGACTTCTCTATTAACGTTATTTCCAAATCAGGTACAACAACAGAGCCTGCAATCGCATTCCGTATTTTCCGTAAATTATTAGAAGAGAAGTATGGAAAAGAAGAAGCTCGCAAACGTATTTATGCAACTACAGATAAAGCGCGTGGTGCCTTAAAAACATTAGCTGATAACGAAGGTTACGAAACATTCGTAATTCCAGATGATGTTGGCGGCCGTTTCTCTGTATTAACGCCAGTTGGTTTATTACCAATCGCGGCAAGTGGCTTAAATATTGAAGAGATGATGAAAGGTGCAGCTGCTGGTCATGATGACTTCGCGACATCAGAACTGGAAGAAAACCCAGCTTACCAATACGCAGTAGTTCGTAATGCCCTATATAATAAAGGGAAAACAATTGAAATGCTTGTTAACTATGAGCCAGCACTTCACTACTTCTCTGAGTGGTGGAAACAGTTATTTGGTGAAAGTGAAGGAAAAGATCAAAAAGGTATTTTCCCATCTTCAGCAAACTTCTCAACTGACTTACACTCATTAGGTCAATACATTCAAGAAGGTCGCCGTGATCTATTCGAAACAGTTCTTAAAGTAGGTAAATCTACACACGAACTAAAAATCGAATTAGATGACAACGATTTAGATGGATTAAACTATCTTGCTGGTGAAACGATAGACTTCGTAAACACGAAAGCATACGAAGGTACATTACTTGCACATAGCGATGGCGGAGTACCAAACTTAATCGTAAACATCCCTGAATTAAATGAATACACATTTGGTTACCTTGTATACTTCTTCGAAAAAGCGTGTGCGATGAGCGGTTATTTATTAGGCGTAAATCCATTTGACCAACCAGGAGTAGAAGCATACAAGAAAAACATGTTTGCTTTACTTGGTAAACCAGGATTTGAAGAATTAAAAGCAGAATTAGAAGAGCGTTTAAAATAATGAAAAGCGATCGGGTCTCCGATCGCTTTTTGTTATTTTACGGAAAGGTACATCGGTATATTCAAACTAGAATGGGTATGCTAAAGGAAAAGTCTAGGAGGGATGGGCTTGATTCCGATTCAATCAAATTTAGAAGGACGTACATATGCGTTATATAAGTTAGAAGAGGTTATGAAACCACTTGGATATAGTATTGGCGGCAATTGGGATTATGATAAAGGATGCTTTGATTATAAAATTGACGAAGAAGAAGGGTATCAATTTTTACGCGTACCATTTACAGCAGTGGATGGAGAACTAGATGTGCCTGGTGTAATAGTCCGTCTTGAAACACCGTATATTCTTTCGCACGTATATCAAGACGAACTAGATGATAATGTTAATGCTTTAACAGCTGGAACGAGTGGATTGGATCAATTTGCGGAGCCGCAAGATCCAGATGGAGATGTGAAAAGAAAGTATGTCAATATTGGTAAAGTATTGGTACAAGAACTAGAAAATCATTTTTTTAATGGTGAATAACAATGAGTATGTCGCTTTCGATGAGAATGGAAGAATGAACTGGATTGATCATATATTGCTCGTCGCGCTTTACGCCTAGTAAGAGAATGTTTTGCTTTAAAAGAGTATAGCTACAATTCGCAAAGGATTGTCCGGTGCAGGACGGGGGAATTTCCATCAGTTGTAATTTGTTATCAGAGATTTCATCGTAAAGTGAGAATAGTACACCTGAAATAGAAGGGAATAAAAGAGAAGCAGTAAATACATAGCTCGTTAATTTATTTCCTTCTATAATTTCTGATACGCCAGCTCGCGTTGCATTTTGAATTTGATTAGAAGTAAGAAGTTCAGCGATGCAGTGAATGTTTGGATTAAGTCCTTTTGCAGTTAAAATATTCAAAATGGATTCTGTATCTGCTAAGCTTTCGTTCTTCTCTTTGTCCGCTGTTATTAATATAGTGTGAGCTGTTGTGATGTTAGCTTTTAATAAAGTTTGATCGTGATGTGGACAACCTTTTATAAATTCTAAATGATGAAATGGCTTTGGAAGTAAAGAAAGTGTTTCATCAATTAAAACGATATCAAGGTTCGGTTGTAATATGTGCATTTGTTTTACAACATGTTTTGCTCGCTCATTCCAGCCTACGATAATCATATGACCATTAGAGGTAGCAGCGTCTTCTCCTTTAATTTTCATATATTGTTTATTAATCATGTCGGTGGCGAATAGAACCATATAATAAGAACAAAATCCAGTTCCTAATAGAATAATACCTATACCAATAAGTTTTCCTATCGTTGTATGGGGGGCAAAATCGCCGTATCCAACGGTGAAGATGGTGACGATTGACCACCAAACCCCGTCGAACCATGTGGTGAAGTGAGCTGGCTCGAGTGTATGTATAAGAAAGCCAGAAAAAGCAGTAAGTACAATAATAAAACAAATTAAACGAAAAATAATGGAATCACGAAATGTATCTACTAAATTCGCGCGGGATTTCAAATTCTTATTCCTCCTTACTTTGCAGGACTACATTCATTGTTACCATTATAGAAAAAAGAAAAACTCTCTAATTAAAAAGAGAGTTTTTTCATATTACATACTTTCTACTTCAGTTTGTTGAACACTTTCAAGGTGCTGAAGAGCATAATAAACATCAGCAGTATGTCTTTTTTGATCGATAGACAATTTCAAATGTAAATAGTGCGAACCATTTTCCAATGTTTTGAGCTTCATGTTCTTAACTTTTATATCCATTTCTTTTATTTCTTCAATTACGGTCGGGATATTGTCCATATTTCGTACAACAAGTTTCACTGCGATATCACGTTGACGAAATGATCTAGGACCGACGAATTTCATCGTTAATGGTATAAGTTCTACACTAATCATAAGGAAACACATCCCGAAAATCGCTTCGATATAGAATCCGGCTCCAACGGCAATACCAATACCGGAAGCACCCCAAATCATAGCAGCAGTCGTTAGCCCTGCAATACTATCATTTCCTCTTCTTAAAATAACACCAGCACCTAAAAAACCGATTCCTGATACGATTTGTGCAGCAAGTCGAAGTGGATCCATATTCATATGATCGGTATGCGGTAAGTTGTAAGCTGCTTTAATAGAAACAATCGTCAGGAGGCAACTAATTATAGAAATAACTAAACACGTTTTTAAACCAAGTGGTTTACGTTTTAATTCGCGCTCTAAACCGATGGCGAATCCTAAAATAGCTGAAAGACCTAGTTTGATTAATAAATCGGTGTAGTCCATATATATTCCTCCTTGTATGATATGGTATATGAATAAAACATTTATATAGAAAGAAATGTTTTTGGGTAGAGTGACTTTATATAGAATATATGTAGGAATTACTTATACATGAAAGAGATATTTCGTTTAAGTATATGATATTAAAAAAGAAATGTAGTTACTTTAAAAAAAGTTTTCAAAAGGTGTTGCATTTCATTTTTCTGCATGATATATTAATAACCGTCGCTGATGCGGAAACGCAGAAAACGACAAAAAAGAAATTAAAAAACTTAGTTGACATCGAAAAACGAAGATGTTAACATAAGGAAGTCGCAAATGAGCGACCAAGTAGTTCTTTGAA